>JAEEHY010000028.1 GCA_016281085.1 Lachnospiraceae bacterium | reverse complement strand
TATTCAGAACAGCACATAAATTTTAAAATATGATGTGTCATGCTTGCATGTAAACAGCATATTTTACAAATTTATGTATTGGATGAATCCAAAACAGCGAAAAATACGAAGTATTTTGAGCCTGTTCTGAATAGTTACATAAAATGATTAAGTATATTATAAGAAAAACCTCATACCCAATTGCAGGAAATATCCTAATGAAAAGAAAAACACATGAAAGCAGACAATTAAATCTTATGACGGTACCGGTTGTTATCTGGTATGCATTATTTTGTTATCTTCCTCTGTTTGGAGTGGCTTTTGCCTTTAAAGACTTCACACCGAAACCCGGAAGATCCCTGTTCTATAATCTGTTTGTAAACAGTCCGTGGGTAGGCTTTCGCAATTTTTCATATTTGTTCAGGAATCCGCAGAGCCGTGCGATCATACTCAACACACTTGCATACAATATAGTATTTCTTGTTGCCGGTATTGTTATTCCGGTTTTATTGGCTATCCTGTTATCCGAGGTTCATGGAAAGCTTTTTTCAGGGATCGTTCAAATGATCCTTGTTTTGCCGTATTTCCTGTCATGGGTTATAGTGGGATACTGTGTATACGGTTTTCTTGCAACGGATCACGGTCAGATCAATTCAATCCTGCGATATTTCGGGAAATCGGCTGTCCAATGGTATCAGTCCCCTCAGTATTGGAGGTTCATACTTATTCTTGTCGGTATATGGAAGAGCTGCGGGTATTCACTGATAATATATCTGTGTGCGTTAACCTCCGTTGACAGGACCATGTATGAGGCGGCGGTAATTGACGGCGCCGGTTTTCTTACGATGACGAGGTATATAACACTTCCTCAACTCCGTCCGACAATAGCCACAATTCTGATACTGAGCATCGGAAGCCTGCTTAACAGTGATTTTGGCCTTTTCTATCAGGTTCCGATGAACTCGGGTGCAATTCAGGGGGTAACACAGACTCTGGATGTTTATGTATATAAAGCCCTGATGCAGCAGGCTAACTTCAGTTTTTCGTCGGCTGCGGCATTTCTGCAAAGTGCAGTCGGCTGTGTACTCCTGATACTGTCCAATATCATTATACGTAAGATAGATCCGGACAGTGCTATGCTGTAGGAGGACAAATGAGAAGTTCAGGTATTAAACACACATATATAATTCCAAAAGAGAGTAATCTGAATTCAAGGCAGAATGTGTATGTATGCAGCTTTTTTGTGATATTGGCCCTGCTCGTATTTCTGCCTGTCCTGCTGGTTATTATGGCTGCTTTTTCCTCGGAAAACAGTGTTTCCGTGTACGGTTACAGATTTATTCCCCATGAGTTTTCGGTAGAGTCTTTCAGATATATGTTCAGTTCGGGCTCGACTCTTCCGGGATCCTTCCTTAATTCACTTATCATAACAGTTTCGGGGACCCTGCTCAGTCTTGTGATCATGACACCCTGTGCTTATGCGATGTCACGCAGGGAATTCAGATACAGGGGTATCCTTATGATATATCTTATGATACCGATGATCTTTTCGGGAGGACTGGTATCGACATATATGGTGAATACCCAGATCCTGCATCTTAAGAATACGTATCTTGCACTGATACTTCCGACCCTGTGTTCTACCTGGTATCTGATGCTTATGATCAACTATTTCAGGTCAACGGTTTCCGATTCGATCGTTGAATCATCCAAGATAGACGGAGCTATGCCAGTGCAGACTTTTATAAGCATCGTTCTGCCGATATGCCGTCCGGTCATCATGACGGTTGCCATATTTCAGATATTTGCATATTGGAACAGCTGGTATCCTGCTTTGTTGTATATAGATACAAACCATTCGGAACTATACCCTCTTCAGTATGTACTGGTAAATATAGACCGGAGTATTCAGGCAATGATACTTGATGCGCAGTATATGTCCGGAATGAGCGGATACACTCCTCCGTCTGTCACACTAAGGATGGCAATGGTTGTTGTTGCAGTAGCACCGATAATGGTATTGTTTCCGTTTTTTCATAATTTTTTAAAGACAGGATTAACAGTCGGTTCGGTAAAGGGGTAGTGTATGTTCGAAAGGATACGGGAAACGGGAATTTTAAAAAGACTGCAGGCGGAGACGGGTCCGGTTATTCTTACGCTGCTGCTGTTCACTGTATGCATGGCAGGCTGTGGAAAAAAGGATGTGGGTTACAATGAACCCGTGCATTTGAGATGGGTGACCTATGCTTCAAACGTTGCGCCGGATTTTAAGGAGGTTGTAGCTGCGGCAAATGCTTATTCGGCCGAAAAAATAGGGGTCGTAGTCGATCTTGAGTTCCAGCCTTCGGAAATGATCAATCTTATAATGGCTTCCGGTGAATACTATGATATGGTATTTACCTCAGAATGGCTTAACAGATATGATATCAATGCGAATAAAGGTCTGTATTACGATATTACCGATCTGGTCAGGGAGGAGACACCGCAGCTGTATGATATTATCGGTGAATACTGGGATGCTGCCAAAATTGACGGCCGGATATACGGGGTTCCCACATTGAAGGATATGGGTTCGGAAATGATGTTTCGGATTAATTCCGATTATTATGAGGGTGAAAAGGGGTTTGTAATACCTGAAAAAATGAAGTTTGAAGATATCGAACCGTATCTTGAAGCATACAAACAGGACTATCCGAACAAGTATTCTCTTGCCATGGATAAGGCCGGTGTACCGGGTTTTTCCAATTTTCTTCAGCGAGTGATAGGGACAGTTATTTTTATCCCTTATGGGGATGATCATCCAAAGGTTATTCCTCTGTGGGAAAGTGATGAGCTGATGAACCGCTACAGGCTGCTGCATAAATGGTATGAGAAGGATTATATCGATCCCGATGCGTCGGCTATAGAATCAACAACAGCAGACAAGTCCATACCCATAAGGTTTGGGGTTGCATGGCGCGGATATCAGGGATACTCAAATCCCGCTGACTGGGGTTTTAATGTCAAGACATCCATATATGACGGGCCGTATCTTTCCAGGGCAACGGAACAGGGAGCGATGATCGCGGTTTGTTCGGGATGTGACAGGGATAAGGCAGTAGCGGCACTTAAGTACATTGAACTGTTAAATACCGACCGTAAATTCAGGGACATCCTGGCATACGGCATTGAAGGAAAGCATTACGAATACTTAAGCAACGGTACCGTATTGCGTACCATGACCGGATATGAAAGATACAATCTGCAGCTTTATCCGACTGGATCCGTGGTCAATGCCTCCGTGGAATCGGTAAGCAGGGAATTTATGGCAGACCCGGATCAGTGGGCCAAGGTATATCAGGGTTACGAGGAATATGCAATAAAGAGTAAGACTGGTGATTTCGTATACGATCAGACCAGAAAAGCAGATATTATTGCTGCCATTTCGGCTATATATTCCAATTATTCGACCGATCTTCTGACCGGTACTGCGGATCCTGACGTGGTGATCCCGAAGATGAGGGCTGAGATGGAGGCGGCAGGGATCAATGAGTTAATAGAGGACATCCAGTATTGCCTTGATACAAATGAGTAGGATGCAATGATAATTGTTTTGTAAAACATCACTTTTGTATGATATTATATAATTGTAGCTGTTTTTTCGCTGTTTGGGATCCATCCAATACAAAAATTTATAAAAGAGGAATCGAATAAGACAATGAAAAATGATTTCAAAGACGGAACTCTCATCTTCTATCTTGAAGGAAGGATAGATTCAAGTAATGCAGACAGATTCGAAGCCGAGCTTATGGATGAAAACATGCTGTTTGATACAGTTGATGTTGCTTTTGATGCCGAAAAGCTTGACTATATTTCAAGTGCCGGATTAAGGGTGCTTCTTAAAATTAAGAAAACCGCAAAGAGTACAATACGTATACTCAATGTATCGGATGAAATATTCGATATTTTTGATGTCACGGGTTTTTCCGGTTTCTTTGAAATAGAGAGGAAGATGCGGCAGATATCCTTAAAGGGCTGTTCTAAGATAAGCTCTGCTTTGAACGGAGAAATATACCGTCTTTCGGATGATGAAATGGTAAAAGTATTCGGAAATTCCGTTCCGATGTCCGATATTAAAAAAGAACGATCATATGCGCAGACAGCGCTTGCATTTGATATACCGACTCTGATACCCTACGATATCGTACAGTGCGAGCTCGGATACGGAATTGTATATGAAATAGCTGAAATGACCAGCCTGTCATATTTACTGAGCAAGAATCCGCAGAAGTGCCGGCAGTATGCCGCAATGCTCGCAGTTATGGTGTCTGAAATTCACAATACGGAAATTCCCGAGGGAAAACTTCCGGATATAAAGGACAGATACCGTGAATGGATAAATGAGATAGATGATCCCAATGACAGTAAGTTAAATGTATTTTCAAACCTTATTTCTTCGATTCAGGACAGTCCCACCTATGTACACGGCGACATAAACCTGAACAGTGTTTTGGTAAAAGGTAATGAAATGCTGCTTCTTGATATGTCGGGAAGCGGCAGGGGACATGCAATATTTGATCTGCAGGCTTTGTTTGCATCGTGTGTTGCAATAGAAAGGAAGAAACCGGGTTACTGTCAGAATACCTACGGTCTTTCGGGTGACATATGTCTTGAGTTCTGGACAGCCTTCTTTGATACTTATATGGGTCACAGGACAACACAGATAGCTTCAATGAATGAACTTCTTCTTAAATATTTCGTACTTAAGGAGAATATTCTTACAAAGCTTGAAGAAAAACACAGATTAAGCACTAAATGACAGGAGACAGACATGAGAGGAAAGTTACCGGGCAGTCCTATCACAGACAATATGTTAGAGGCAAGGAATGTTATACTTGATAATCCGCTCAAGATGTACAATGAAGCAGAGCTTCTGTACGACAGAAAATATACCTGTCCGGTATGCGGTAAGGAATTCGCATCCAAAGCTGTGCGTACCGGTAAGGCGCTTCCCGACGGTATGGATTTTGATCTGAGGCAAAGATTTGTCAATCTGGATCCCATCAAATATTACGTACTGGAATGCCCTAAATGCGGTTATGCCGATATGGAAAGTACTTTTGAAAAGGTAAACAGATTCGAGCTCGAAGAGCTCAGGAAAAACAAAGCCGTCAAATCATTGGCAGCCAACCTTCCTTATGGTATCCGTGATCATGCGGAAGCACTTATGCATTATAAATCGGCAATGCGATGTGATCTTGTGCGCAAAGCCAAATACGGAAAACGCGGATATACTGCCCTCCACACGGCATGGCTCCTCAGGAGCTGGCGTGTGGCTCTGCATAATGCCGGGGAACCGGTATCCGATGGAGATCCCATGAGCGAAAAAGAGGAGTTTAAGCTGCTTAAATATGCATATACCAATTTTCGAGAGGCTGAATTAAAGGAAAGCTTTCCGATAAATGGAGTCAAGGAAAGTACCTTTGATTATATAATGGCAGCTTTGTCTTATATGTTAGATAAGAAAGAGGAAAGCTATAAATATGTTATGCGGGTCCTTCACAATGATGATCTTACACCGGTGCTCCGAATAAAAGCCGAAGATCTTCAGAATACCCTGAGAAAGGAACGTTAAACAGCGGTATTTTGTAAGAGTATCGTACCGTAAGAGTTCTTTATTCCAAAGATTGTGCACATCAGATACAAAGCATCCCATCATCCAGATCCACAGTCTGTACAATTACTGCCCTGCCGAATGCGATAAGACCGGTAAGAACTTCAAATATGAAGAATGGAGCAGGATCGTTCCGGTTTAGGAAGGAGATATAATTGAGTGAAATAAACAGCACAAAACTGGTAACCTTCCCGAAGGAAACCGTTATTTTAAGGGAGGGGGACGATGATTACAATATGTATAAGATCCTCCGCGGCAATGCAGAACTCTATACGGGATACGGTACGGATAAGGAAGTGCTTCTTGGAATCATCGGGCCTCAGAGATGCTTCGGGGAATTCGGACTGCTACAGCACAGTAAGGCAATATATACCGTTGTGTCATATACGGAGGTGACCGTATTGCGTGTGGCTGAAGGTGATATGGGCGAATTTATACAGGGAAATCACAGAAATATTGTTGATATAATGAGAAACATGTCCCGGATGATGCTTATAATGCAGCAGCAGATAGATCTTCTGTCCGATGAATTAAAGAACGGAAGGGAAAACGCAGAC
>JAEEHY010000364.1 GCA_016281085.1 Lachnospiraceae bacterium | reverse complement strand
TAAGTACCTGTTCTCTTCTGCCTGCAAGTTCATCCAGATAGAGCAGGCTTACATTACGGACAGCTTTCTCGGTATCACGGCTTGCAAACCGTCCCGTGAAGAGTGTACCTACGATCAGAAGGATCACTACAAAAATACTGCCCGCAACAGCCTCAGCCATTATATTTCGATTACCTGAAATCTTCATTTCTATTTCCTGAGTGTCACCTTATCAAGATGCCATATTTCATCCACGTACTGCTGTATGGTACGGTCTGATGTGAACTTACCGGAGCAGGCCGTGTTAAGTATAGCCATCTTGGCCCATCTCTTTTCATCCTTATAGGCTTCTTCAACCCTTCTCTGGGCCTCGGCATAGGACTTGAAATCCTTAAGGATGAAATAGGTATCCGCCCTTGATGATACCTGCGTATTAAGCAGTGAATTGTACAGATCCCTGAACATCTCCGGATCATTCGGGCAGTAGTACCCGTTTATAAGCTGCATAAGTACCTTACGGATATCCGGATCATTGTTGAATATCTCCTGAGGATTATATCCGCCGCGATTCTCGTAATTGATTACTTCTTCCGAGGAAAGACCAAAGATAAAGGCATTGTCCTTTCCCACCTCTTCGACTATCTCAACGTTGGCTCCGTCCATCGTTCCGAGAGTAACCGCACCGTTAAGCATGAACTTCATGTTACCTGTTCCGGATGCTTCCTTACTTGCTGTCGATATCTGCTCGGACACATCGGCTGCCGCAAAGATAAGCTCGGCATTCGACACTCTGTAATCCTCAATAAATACGACCTTGATCTTACCGTCTATTGAAGCATCATTGTTTATAACATCCGCAACTGTGTTAATGAGCTTGATCGTAAGCTTGGCCGTTCTGTAGCCTGCTGCCGCCTTGGCACCGAAAATGAATGTTCTGGGGAAGAATTCCATCTCGGGATGCTCCTTAAGCTCATTGTAAAGATACATGATATGAAGTATGTTAAGCAGCTGCCTCTTGTACTCATGAAGCCTCTTTACCTGAACATCAAAGATCGATCTGGGATCCACCTCGATACCGTTATTCTCAAGAATATACCTGGCAAGACGAACCTTGTTCTGATACTTGATGTTCATGAACTCCTGCTGAGCCTTCTCATCATCGGCAAATACCTTGATCTTATTGATCTTGGGAAGATTGGTTATCCAGTCATCACCCACTCTTTCGGTAACCCACTCGGCAAGAAGCGGATTGCCGTGTAAGAGGAATCGTCTCTGTGTGATACCGTTTGTCTTATTGTTGAATTTCTCGGGCATCATCTCATAGAAATCCTTAAGCTCCTGATTCTTCAGGATCTCTGTATGAAGCCTTGCAACACCGTTAACAGAAAAGCCTGCGCAGATAGCAAGGTGAGCCATCTTAACCTGTCCGTCGTAGATGATAGCCATCTTGCGGACCTTCTCCTCATTTCCGGGATACTTGGCCCTTATCTGATCGATAAACCTTCTGTTTATCTCCTCTATTATCTGATAGATCCTGGGAAGCAGCCTTGAGAAGAGCTCGATCGGCCATTTCTCCAATGCTTCCGACATGATCGTATGATTGGTATATGCACAGCACTTCGTGGTCACTGCCCATGCAGCATCCCATCCGAGATTGTACTCATCCATAAGTATACGCATAAGCTCTGCGACCGTTACTGTGGGATGTGTATCATTAAGCTGGAAGACAACCTTCTCATGAAGCTTCTTAACATCATCATGTGTACGCATATATTTCGCAACGGCTTCCTGGATGCTGGCCGAGATGAAGAAGTACTGCTGCTTAAGCCTCAATTCCTTGCCTGCATAATGGTTATCGTTGGGATAGAGTACCTCACAGATGTTCTTGGCAAGATTCTCCTGCTCCACCGCCATCTTATAATCACCCTTGTCAAAAGAATCGAGCTGGAAACACTCGATCGGCTGTGCATCCCAGATCCTTAAGGTATTTACTATCCTGTTACCGTATCCTACAACAGGAAGATCATAGGGTATAGCCTGTACCGACTGGTATCCTTCCTGTGAGAAGTGGCTCTCGCCGTTTTCATCAACATCCACCTTGACATAGCCACCGAACTTAACTATCTTGGCGTACTCGGGCCGGCGAAGCTCGAAGGGATTGCCGTCCTTAAGCCAGTTGTCCGGAACCTCAAGCTGGTATCCGTCCCTTATCTCCTGCTTGAAGAAACCGTAACGGTATCTTATTCCGCAGCCGTAAGCACTGTATCCGAGAGTGGCAAGTGAATCCAGGAAGCAGGCAGCCAGACGTCCGAGACCTCCGTTTCCGAGAGCCGCATCCCTCTCCTGATCCTCAACCGCGTTAAGGTCTATTCCCAGCTCATCAAGAGCCTGAGCAACCTCTCCGTATTCCCTTAAGTTGATAAGGCTGTTTCCGAGGGCACGTCCCATAAGGAACTCCATCGACAGATAATATACAGTCTTGGGATCCTTCTTCTCATATGCCTTCTGGATATCCATCCAGTTGTCAATGATCGTATCGTTTACCGCATAGCATACTGCCTGGAATATCTGCTGATCCGTAGCCTCTTCCAGGGTCTTTCTGTACAGAGTCTTTACGTTGTCCTTGACAACCTTCTTGAATGCTTCCTTGTCGAATTGCTGCTGTTGCTTCTTAACCAAACTCATACCCTCCTATAATTTATTAATCAGTTAGTACCTCAAATATATTCCTAGAGCTTTTTCACACCGAGAGTAACCTTCTCGCCGTTTATATCCCAGTCCTTTACATAACCGTCTGCCGAATCATATTCAATAGCATCGGCCAGGACATCATGTTTGATATCCTCTTTATTGGACTCCATGATACCCTTAAGCTTATCATTGTCCTTTGCATAAACAACGATCTTATCCATAACCTCGAAGCCGGCTTCCTTACGCATTGTCTGGATCTTGCTGATAAGCTCACGGACAAAGCCCTCTTCAATAAGTTCAGGCGTCAGATTGGTATCAAGGACAACCGTCATCCTGTTATCACTCTCCGATACGAAACCATCCTTCTGTACGGTCTCGATAAGCAGGTCTTCCTTAGATAATACAACCTCTTCTCCGTTTATGTCAAACTTAAGAGCACCTTCCCTGTTAAGCGTATTCATTGCCGAATTGCCGTCAAGCTCTGCCAGCTTCTGCTTGATACCACCGATCAGCTTGCCGTACTTTGGTCCCACGGTCTTAAGCTGCGGCTTGAACGCATAACCGGTATAATCGCTTACATCATCCCTGAATTCCACGGTCTTTACATTAAGCTCGTCTTCTATTATCTCCTTATAGAATTCGGATAAGGTAAAGTCAGCCTTGACAAGCATCTTTCCTATCGGCTGTCTGTTCTTTATATTACATGCGTTCCTGCAGGCACGTCCCATGACTACGGTCTTAAGTACCGCATCCATGTTGGCCTCAAGCTCCCTGTCGATATAGGCTTCGTTAACCTTCGGAAAATCACACAGATGTATACTCTCGGGCGCATCCTTATCAACATTTCTTACAAGATTCTGATATATCTGCTCAGTCATGAAAGGTATCATGGGAGCTGCTGCCTTGCTTATCGTAACAAGTGATGTATACAGGGTCATGTAAGCGTTTATCTTATCCTGCTCCATTCCCTTGGCCCAGAAACGTTCGCGGCAGCGCCTTACGTACCAGTTGGAAAGATCGTCAACGAACTCGGCAAGTGCCCTTGCTGCTTCGGGGATCCTGTAATTAAAGAGGTTATCATCAACCTCGCCGACAACAGTGTTAAGCTTGCTCAATATCCACTTATCCATTACAGGAAGCTTATCATATTCAAGCTCGTATTTGCCTGCATCGAAGTTATCTATATTAGCATAGAGTACGAAGAATGCATATGTATTCCACAGTGTACCCATGAACTTACGCTGTCCTTCCATGACCGCCTTGTCGTGGAAACGGTTCGGAAGCCACGGAGCCGAATTGATGTAGAAATACCAGCGTATCGCATCAGCACCCATTGTCTTGAGAGCCTCGAAGGGATCTACGGCATTTCCCTTGGATTTACTCATCTTGTTTCCGTTCTCATCAAGAACAAGTCCGAGAACTATGACATTCTCATACGGTGACTTGTTAAACAGTAACGTTGATTCAGCCATAAGAGAATAGAACCATCCCCTTGTCTGATCCACAGCCTCTGAAATAAACTGTGCCGGGAACTGAGACTCAAACAGCTCCCTGTTCTCGAAAGGATAGTGATGCTGGGCAAAAGGCATGGCTCCGGAATCAAACCAGCAGTCTATAACCTCAGGTACCCTTGACATTTCCTTTCCGCAGTCCGGGCACTTACACTTAATCTCGTCAATATACGGTCTGTGAAGCTCAACGGTAAGTGCTTCCTCAAGCCCCGAAGCTTCCTTAAGCTCTTCTCTTGAACCTATGCACAGCTGCTTACCGCAGTCCGGGCACTCCCAGACATTAAGGGGTGTTCCCCAGTAACGGTTACGTGAGATGCCCCAGTCCTGAATATTTTCAAGCCAGTTACCGAAACGGCCCTCACCTATCGAAGGCGGTATCCAGTTAACGGTCTTATTGTTTGCTACAAGATCATCCCTGACCGCTGTCATCTTAATAAACCATGACTCCCTTGCGTAATAAAGAAGCGGTGTATCACATCTCCAGCAATGCGGATAATCATGCTCAACCTTCGGAGCATCAAAAAGAAGTCCCCTCTTATCAAGTTCCTTAAGCACCTCTCTGTCACAATCTATGGCACCGGCTTCGATCTCGGCCTTGGTAGGCTTACATCTCATTCCTCCAAAAGGTGTCTCATCCTTCATAACACCCTTTTCATCAACCATCTGTACAAATGGCGCATCATACTTACGGCCGACCCTTGCATCATCTTCACCGAAGGCAGGTGCGATATGTACTATACCGGTACCGTCAGACATTGTTACGTAATCATCGCAGTATATAAAGAATGCCTTCTTATGCTGCTTGTCCGCACTGTCCTTTGCACACTGATACAGCGGCTCGTACTCTTTATACTCAAGATCGGTTCCCTTATAGGTTTCAATTATTTCATAAGCGGGAGTACCTTCTTCACGCTCTATCGAACCGAGTACTTTGTCCGCAAGAGCCTGTGCGAGGATATATACTTTACCGTCTGCCGCCTTAACCCTTATATAGGTTTCCTCCGGATTTACACACAGTGCGATATTGGATGCCAGCGTCCAGGGCGTAGTCGTCCATGCAAGGAAGTACGCATCCTCATCTTTTATCTTAAACCGCACGATAGCGGTTCTTTCCTTAAGCGTTAAATATCCCTGTGCAACCTCATGAGATGAAAGAGGTGTACCGCAGCGAGGGCAGTACGGAACTATCTTAAAGCCCTTATACAGCATTTTTTTGTCCCATATCTGCTTAAGCGCCCACCATTCGGATTCAATATAATCATCATGATAAGTAACGTAGGGATCATCCATATCAGCCCAGAAACCGACCGTTCCCGAGAAATCCTCCCACATACCCTTATACTGCCATACGGATTTCTTACATTCCTTTATAAAAGGATCAAGTCCGTATTCCTCGATCTGTTCCTTGCCGTCCAGTCCGAGACGGACTTCAACCTCAAGCTCTACAGGAAGTCCGTGGGTATCCCAGCCTGCCTTACGCGGAACATAGTAACCCTTCATGGTGCGGTATCTGGGGATCATATCCTTGATGACACGTGTAAGCACATGACCTATATGAGGCTTACCGTTGGCTGTAGGCGGACCGTCATAGAAAGTATAGGTTTCCCCTTCCTTTCGGTTCTCCATGCTTTTTCTGAAAATGTCATTGTCCGACCAGAACTTCTCGATCTCCTTCTCTCTCTCAACGAAGCTTAAATCTGTTGAAACCTTGTTGTACATCTTTCATCCTCTTTCTTATATAAAAGTAAAATATACTATTCTATACTAACGTATCTCTCCCGACTCGTTCTCCATCCTCCAGTCGATACATCTCTTGAGATAATGTATGTAATCGGGATTCTTACACATTCCTTTGCCTTCAACATCCGAAATCTTGGCTACATCCATTCCGTTGCAGGCGGTTGTCTTCATTACTATATTAAGGGCCTCAACCTCTGTATCATTGGCAAGATACGTACCGATACCGAAGGCCGTCTTGACCTTATCCTTAAAATACCTGTTGATCTTCGTTGCCCTGTCAAAATCGAGGCTGTCCGAGAACAGCAATGTCTTAAACTTAGGATCGATTCCAAGTTCCCTGTAATGAGCTATCATCTTATCACCCCATTCATATGGATCTCCGCTGTCATGGCGTACACCCGAGAACAGAGTTGAATAGGTAAGACGGAAATCCCTTAAGAAGCAGTCGGTTGTGATCGCATCCGTAAGTGCGGTTCCGTTGAGCACTCCGTACTCCTTAACCCATGCATCAAGGGCATACCAGTTGGAATAAGCCGGATTGTGTTTGTGATTACCCTGTCCCACGCACATGATCCATTCATGAGCCATGGTACCGACAGGTGTAATACCGTACTTCTTTGCCAGATACACATTGGATGTACCGACGAAGAACGAACCCTCGTACTTTCCTTCTTTTAATGTCCTGACCGCCAGATCCTGTGCCTCTGCCGAAAGCCTCCTTCTCATACCGAATTCAGAGAAAGCGTTAAGCTCGTATTCCCCGTTCTCAAGCTTGGCAACCTTGTCGCGAAGCCTCTCCTTAAAGCTCTTAATAAGCTTATCGTAATCATAGGCCATCCTGAAATACACTTCGTTTACAATTGCAAGGGTAGGTATCTCATACATCGAAGTATTAAGCCACGTACCCCTGGTCTCTATCGAAAGCCCGCATTCCGCATCCGTAGTTATTTCAAAATCATCAAATCTTGGCTTCCACAACCTCAGGAAATCAACATATGATCCCTTTATCCACTTAATATTGTTAAGATAGGTAAGCTCATCCTCATCAAAACGGAGATTACAGTACATCCTTATCTGATCCCTGATCTCCTCAACCATCTCAGGTGTAAAGTGAACATCCTCATTCCTGCACTTAAAGCTCCATGTGGTCTTATAATCACTGAACTGATGATAAATAGCCTGTCCCATTGAGAACTTGTATGCATCTGTTTCCAAAAGGCTGGTAATGATCTGATCCAACATTTCCTGCTCCTTACATATATAAATAGGCACTAAGCCTCACGACGATAGCAAATTTCATTATATAGCTAAATCGGGGCTTTGTAAATCTTTTGTCTTTTTCTTTTCAACAGCAGGGGAATACACTATAATCTTATATGTAGCTGTTCAGAACACACTTATATTAAGAAATGACTGAAAACAAAGGAAGACTGCTATGATCAGAGAAGTGGATATAAATGAAATTTCGGACGGAAGACGCTACCGCTCATCAGATATGGTAAAAATAGGTTGTGCCGACTGCGCCGGCTGTTCCGAATGCTGCCGTCAGGTGGACGATACGATAATCCTCGATCCGTATGACATTAACGAACTGTGTCGTGGTCTTGATACTACATTTGACGACCTGCTGTCAGGAGCTTATTTATTTAAAAACAAATCCTTCTCAGACAGGCCGGGATCTACACAGTCCGGGGAAACGGAAATGACCCTGATCCCCGCGATCGAACTGGGTCATGCCGACGGACTTCTTCTTCCGCATCTTAATATAAGTAAAGAGACCGGCGGTTGTGTCTTCTTAAGCAGGGACGGCCGCTGTACCATACATGACTTTCGTCCGGGATTCTGCCGTCTTTATCCTCTCGGACGTATTTATGAAAACGGCTCATTCTCATATTTTATACAGATACATGAGTGTCCTTATCCCAACAAAACAAAGGTCAAGATAAAAAAATGGCTCGGCATACGTGATCTTTCCTCTTATGAAGCCTTTGTGCTCAAATGGCATGACATCCTGGAAAATGCACGAAAAGAGCTGTCAGATATCCATGATACTTCCGAACGATCACGGTACATCGTGTCTTTTCTCAGGAAGTATTATCAAAATGAGTCAGGAGAAACATCCCCTGACCCGTCTGGCTTACTCTAACTTACTGCAGATACTCTCTGACACGGTTTAGGCTGTTCAATCCTTCCCGCCTTCCCATATCATATACCCTCTGAAGCTCGTTCTTGTCGTTGGAAACGCTTATCCTCAGGGCTTCCGAAGGTCTTATAACAAGAAGATCGCCCTTTATTTCCTTATCTATGATATAGGAATATGTTTCATTGTATCTCTCATGGCGGTCAAGCATTGCCTCGGTAAGCCTGGGATATTTCCTGTACATAAGCTTCGCAGCGGCTCCGTATTTGATCTTCCTCTTGATGTAGTTGATCGGCTGTGTCAGTATGACAACATTGCGGTCATATCCGATCTCCTCAAAAAACCTTATCGGAACGGAATCCCCAACTCCTCCGTCAAGCATTTTAACCCCGTCTATCTCAACTATCTGTTCAAGCATCGGCATGGCACATGATGCCCTCACCCATTCAAGAAAGGTATTGAAATCATCATTTTTCTCGTCATGTCTGTGATGAACAGCCCTGCCTGTCTCTATATTCGTACAGGTAATGTAAAACTCCATGGGATTTTTGTTAAATGATTCGAAATCAAACTTATCCAGCCTTTCAGGTATCTCATGATAACAGAAATCCTCGGAATACAGATTTCCCGTCTTAAAGAGACTCTTTAAGCTTATATATCTTTTATCATCGCAGTAGTCCTTATTATATCTTAAAGCTCTGCCTATCTGCCCGGATTTATAATTACATCCGAAGGCTGCTCCGGCACTTGTTCCGATACCCCCGT
>JAEEHY010000363.1 GCA_016281085.1 Lachnospiraceae bacterium | reverse complement strand
TACGGGGCTCATTGAAAGTCAGCTCCTTTAATATCTTAACACAGTCGGGCTTATTGTCCTCCACCGCCAATATCCCCTCGGCATGATCAAAAAGACAGAGAATTATCTTAAGTCCCGCCACAAGCTTCTCGGGTTCTTCGAGCATACGCCTGTAATCGGATGTAAGGTAGGGTTCGCATTCCGAACAGTTGACTATGCAGTAATTGATCTTATCCGGATCCTTGGGAGAAAGCTTGACGTGAGTCGGGAAGCCCGCTCCTCCCATTCCCACTATCCCGGCAAGTCTGACCGCATCCAGCACATCCTGCTTGCTCATATCCTCTATCTCGCCTATCGGCAGCGGATCGGCCTCTTCAAACAGGCCGTCGCCCTCAACCGTTATCGACTGGACCATGTCGCCCGTGGCAACCCTGTGCTTGCCTATGGATTTAACAGTCCCCGAAACAGAAGCGTATATATGAGCGGATACGAAACCGCCCGCTTCCGCTATCATCTGCCCCTTAAGAACCCTGTCTCCCTTTTTCACGACCGGCTTCGCCGGCGCCCCTATATGCTGGGACAGAGGATAAACCATATCTCCCTGCGGCGTAAACCTGCGGATCGGCTTATCCTTCGTAAGCTCCTTTCCTTCATAGGGATGAACCCCTCCTTTAAATGTAAAACCGGCCATTCTACCACCTCTGTTAGTCTATTACTTATGATCCTTATCGGATACATCCGTATCCTTATCACTGTGTCTGTCATGATGCATTATCATTTCGGCCTCATGCTGCAGCTCCCTGAAATGCCTTCCCGATGTGATCTTGGGATACGCACGCAGTATACGAAGCTGCAGAAGGCTGTTCCATGTCCTGCCTATCATAACCTTCTGATACATATCCTTAACCCTGTTAAGCGTCTCCGATGTATATTTCGAACCTACCTTGGTTATCCTGTCCTTCCATACAGCCTGGGCTACCTCAAGCCTCTTGGAGTATCTCTGGATATAATTGATCTCCGTGATCCGCAGCCTTATTGCTCCCAGCCTGTTCTTTAACTCTTCCCCTTCGGAATACAGCCTCGTCGACCTGAAATATGCCTCCAGCTCATCAAGCATCTGATCAAGCTTCGCGATCTGTTTACTTACATCCACAGCCGCTATCGTGGCAAATACAAAATCTATAACATAAACCACCGCGATCACCCGTATCGCGACCTTACCGTATCTTTCAGGATACAGCTTAAGTATCCCGTCAACAAACGGGATCAGTACATTAAACAGAAACAGAGAAGCAAACCCCCATGCAAGAGAGCTCTTAAGTGATATTCTTCCTTTATAATTGAACCTTTCCATTGTATAATCCCACCAGCTTGTATGAAACAGCTTCTCCATGACAACAGCCGTAACATACTCAAGGGTGGTCGTAAATACAATGGCCAGGAGAAACAGCATCACAAGATTGTCTTTAAACGGCCGCAGCGTAAGCGTCATGAATATGCCGCCGACTCCGTATATTGTACAGCAGGGTCCGGTAACGTATCCGCGGTTTACGATCCTGTGTTCCATGACGGAAACATAGATACTCTCCCATACCCACCCTATGAAACTGAAAAAAATAAAGTAACTGATCAGGTTGTACATCCGTACCCCTGCGCACATAGAATCCAACCACATAAAAACCTTTTACTGCTTTCTTTTACTTTTCTCATAACAGTTTAACAAATTTTCTTATTTTTTGCCATAATTTTACACAATTACAGCTTAATTTATGCTTAATTTATATGTTTTTTTCCTTGACATTCCTTACCAAGTAGCATAGAATAAACAAGTGTGCGAGCGGAAGTCCGTGTCCTTTCCGTCTCCACAGGATTTCGTTAATATTCGAATACTTATTATTCCGTGTAATAGGAGGTGTAAGGATGGCTAACATTAAATCTGCCAAGAAGAGGATTCTTGTAATAGAGACCAGGACCGAGCGCAACAAAGCAGCCAAGTCAAGGGTTAAGACCTTTGTAAAGAAGGTATATGCAGCTATTGATGCTAACGATAAGGCTGCAGCAGATGTTGCTCTTAAGGAGGCTATATCCGAGATAAGCAAGGCTGCTTCCAAGGGTATTTATCATAAGAGCACAGCTTCAAGAAAGATTTCACGTTTAACCAAGGCAGTTAACAAGATTGCTTGACAATATGCATCATCAAGATGTTGAAATAAGCATCCGGTACCGTCAACCGGATGCTTTTTTTAGGTCCCGAAGCTTATCCGTCTCTCCGTCTTCAGACTCCTGAGCTTCATCGGCTGCAGGTGCGGACGGATCTGCGGTCTCACTTATCTTTCTTACTATCGAACCCGATTCCCTTTTTACCGCTTCATCATCAGTCCTTACCAGAGTACCGTTCTTTTCCGGTCTGATATCCGAAGCTGTAATCCTTATGGTATTGTCCCTCTCAAACGGGAACTCTATTCCCCATGCACTCCTGATGCTGTCCATAAGCTGCATCATGCGGAGTATCTGGGCATGAGGCATCTGCGGACATTCGGATCTGCCCTCACGTATTGCCTTCATGGCTGCAATCACTTCATATTCATATCCTGTTATCTGAGTCGGAGCTGTATATTCGGCAACTATCTTCCTCTCGAGATTGAATACCCTGATCATCTCGTAATTGTTGATATTTTCAATTTCTATGTATCCCGAAGTTCCGTTGATCATTCCGCGTCTGTCGGTCTGCGCAAGCATTGTCGCATACAGGGAAGCCATCCTGCCGTCCTTATAGGTTAACATAATATTCTCCTGTGCATCCACTCCCGAATCAAGCTTTACACAGTTGGCCGCAATAGAATCTATATCATCGCCGAAGACCATTGATGCAAAGTTAAGAACATAGACGCCCAGATCCAGCAATGCTCCACCGGCAAGCTCAGGACGTATAAGACGTGACTTTCCGATCAGCGGATAACCCAAATTGGCTGAAAGGGATGTGGCATTACCGATTATACCGGATTTAAGGACCTTATTTATAAGATCGCGCATAGGCATATATCTTGTCCACATAGCCTCCGCCAGCAGCAGCCCCCTGTCCTCAGCCATAAGGAGTACCTCTTTGGCCTGATCGGCGTTGGCGCAGAACGCCTTCTCGCACAACACATGCTTACCATGATTAAGACACATCTTAATATGTTCATAATGATGCGAATGAGGTGTGGCAATATATACAAGCTCAACATACGGATCGCTCAGCATATCGGCATAAGAACCATACGCTCTTTCAAACCCGTACTTATCGGCAAAAGCGCTTGCTCTCTTAATATCACGCGAAGCTATGGCATAACACTCCGCATCCTTGAGCTGCTGCAGTGTTGCAGCCATTATTCCCGCTATATTTCCCGCACCTATGATTCCTATTTTCATGATCCACCCGCATTTATCTGATGATCTTGACAGTGTTATTGTTTACCGAAAGACGATCCATATCGTTTATAAACTGTGAAAACTTCGAATACTTGTAATTTCTGACATTGAAATTGGCCACCTTCTTCTCTATCTTCTGTTTGAGTTCAGGCAGACTCATAGTCTTCCCGGCGGCCTGCGACACTATCTCCCTTGCGATCCTCTCGATCTGATCCTTCGTCACATCACTCTCCGCAAGAGTCACATATATTGTCTTACCGCTCTGTGTAAGATGAAGGCTCTTGAAGCTCTCAAGAAACTTGCTGAGCTTAGAATAACCGTAATTACGCACATCAAAATCAGCATGTCTGTTACTGATCTTATTACCGAGTTCGCCTACTGTCGTATCCTTATCATTGGCATCATTGTCGGTGATTATCTTAAGTATCGTTTCTTCGATATCCTCTCTTGAAACATCTCCGTCCTGTGTCTCCTCAGCGGCAAGAACTTCAAGATATTTAAACAGCGTACATGATGTCCTGAATGCCTCTACCGTTTTCTTCTCTCCCATCCCGATAACAAGCATTCCGGCTTCCCTGAGCCTTGCTGCCAGTCTGGTAAAATCACTGTCACTGCTGACCAGGCAGAAGCCGTCAACCTTCCCAGAATAGAGTATATCCATCGCATCGATTATCATGGCAGAGTCTGTGGAATTCTTCCCCTGTGTATAGCTGTACTGCTGTACGGGAGTTATCGAATTCTTAAGTACGGTTTCCTTCCACCCCGTAGTCGAAGGGTTTGTCCAGTCCCCATAAGCTCTCTTATATGTTGCAATACCGTAATTGGATATTTCATCCAATATGAACTTAACGTATCTGATCGATATATTCTCAGCATCTATAAGTACGGCAAGTCTTTTATCCTGTTGTTCCATATGAACACCTTCTTCTGTTGTAACTGACAATTAAAAACGACACACAATTTCATTTAAAGCTTGAAAGCTTCTCATAAAACTCCGTGTTGTATTTCTTCATTGATATCGGCTTGTGATCATCATCCAGAAAACACTGGCTTGTTCTTCCCTCGCTGCACAGGGCTCCCGTACTTTCCAGGTATACCCTGTATTTTACTATCAGCTTTATACCGTTGAACTTCTCTATCTCAACCTCGATTCTTGCCGTATCACCATATTTCATCATCCTATGGTATTCGCATTCGACACTCAGTATCGGACAGACTACTCCTTCATGCTCAAGGCGTGCGTATGCATAACCCATATCGTCAAGAAAAGCCGTACGGGCCTCCTCAAACCATCTTATATAATTGGAATGATGGATTATGCCCATCTGATCACTCTCATAATACTGTGTTTTGTGTATATATATGTATGACATTGACTTTCCCGCCCTCTCTTTGAGATTACATATTTACGTAATTATTCAGAAAAGGCTCCTACTTCTTCGGAACAAGCTTCTCCATGCCGCCCATATAAGGTCTCAGCACTTCAGGTATGTTCACACTTCCGTCGGCATTCAGATTATTCTCAAGAAATGCGATGAGCATACGCGGTGGAGCTACAACAGTATTGTTTAGTGTGTGGGCGAAATACTTGCCGTCACTTCCGTTCACCCTGATCTTAAGCCTTCTCGCCTGAGCATCACCGAGATTGGAACAGCTTCCGACCTCGAAATACTTCTTCTGTCTCGGACTCCATGCCTCCACATCAAATGACTTCACCTTAAGATCCGCAAGATCACCCGAGCAGCACTCAAGCGTACGTACGGGAATATCCATCGAACGGAACAGATCTACCGTATTCTGCCACAGCTTGTCAAACCACATCGGCGAATCCTCCGGCTTACATACAACGATCATTTCCTGCTTCTCGAACTGATGTATCCTGTACACGCCTCTTTCCTCGATACCGTGTGCACCCTTTTCCTTACGGAAGCAGGGCGAATAACTCGTAAGTGTCTTGGGGAGCTCATCCTCTTCAATGATCGTATTTATGAACTTACCTATCATGGAGTGCTCGCTCGTTCCTATAAGATAGAGGTCTTCACCCTCGATCTTATACATCATAGCATCCATTTCGGCAAAACTCATTACACCGGTAACAACATTGCTTCTTATCATGAAGGGAGGAACACAGTAGGTAAATCCCCTGTCGATCATGAAATCACGGGCATATGATATAACCGCCGAATGAAGCCTGGCTATATCCCCCATCAGATAATAAAAGCCGTTACCTGCAACTCTTCCCGCTGCATCCAGATCTATTCCGTCGAACCTCTCCATTATCTCCGTATGATAAGGTATTTCGAAATCAGGTACCACAGGATCTCCGTACTTCGTTACTTCTACGTTTTCCGAATCATCCTTTCCGATGGGAACCGAAGGATCAATGATGTTTGGAAGTGTCATCATTATCTTTGTTACCTTATCGGCAAGCTCATTTTCCTGCTCCTCAAGCTCAGCCAGCCTTGCGGCATTGGCACTTACCTGCTTCTTAAGTTCCTCCGCTTCTTCCTTCTTTCCCTGACTCATGAGGGCTCCGATCTGTTTGGAGATCGTATTCCTGCCCGCCCTCAGCGAATCGGCCTCCTGCTTGGCCGCACGAGACCTGGCATCAAGCTCGATCACTTCATCTACAAGCGGAAGCTTCTCCTCCTGGAATTTATTTCTGAGATTCTGTTTAACTATATCAGGATTTTCCCTGACAAACTTCATATCCAACATTTTACTTTCCTCTTTCGGATTATATTGATCAAAACATTCTATTATTCGTGTGACCAT
>JAEEHY010000362.1 GCA_016281085.1 Lachnospiraceae bacterium | reverse complement strand
CGATGCAAAGTTATGCACCGCAACATGCTGTCCTTTATAACCCGCTGCCGCTTCATACGTTCTCTTTTTGGACACTACGACCTTTGCAGGATCCTCGTAAATGTCCTTTTTCTGATCTGCTAAGGTATCCCCTTCCAGGATCAACTTCTGCGACGCTGTCGCTTTCTTTACCGATTCCGAAAGCTTCGGGTTGGTCTTACATAATCTCTCCGTATCCTTAAATACTGTTACATTTTCATCTCTTCCCATAATTCATATCTCCTATTCAAATTCAATCTCGTGCTTCTTAAAAAAGTTGTAGAAATAGCGTACATTTTCCAGATCCTGCCATCTTGATACATCCATACATTCATCATCCATGTTGTATATTCGGGCATTTAATGTTCCCAGCATAAACGGTGAATGAGTCGCTATAATGAATTGACAGTTCAAAAATCGGGCCAGCTTGTTGATCTCCTCCGCAAGCTTTACCTGATTAGACGGGGACAATGACACCTCCGGTTCATCAAGCAAATATAGATTATCAGGTTCCAAGCTATTCTCTAGAATAGTCATGGCAGTTTCACCATTAGAGTATTTCTCCTGGTTAAACTGAATACATGCAAGCCGTGACGGTGCACCTTTCATGACCGGTGAGTGAAGCTTAAGGATTGCTTGCTCCTTTGTGAGGTTATTGATGCGCATCTCATCGAAAACATAGCCATTTTTTAGAGCGCTTTCCTGTTCAACCTTTTTCACCTCATAAAGCAGATCCTCACTCTTTAAGTAAAGACTACCTTTAGGTATCATCAGCTCATGGCCGTAGTCATCTTCTCCGTAACTTATCGTACATTCTGAAACAAATTGCTCTATTCCAAGCTGACTGACAGTATAGTCCTCATATCCCCTTGCCTGTATTTTCTTGGCGACCAGGTTTAAAAGAGTTGACTTACCGCAACCATTGTTACCATAGAAAATTGTTATCGGAGCAAATATAAAAGGATATATCTCTTTGTTTCGGAACACGTTGTATGGATAAAGATTGGGATTATTTACACGGTGTTCCGATACCTTAAAGCTGCTCAAATATATCATCAGATAAATACCTGTCCTTCAAAACACTTATAATAGTATCCTTAAGCAGCCATCATATACTCCATAATATGAACAGAAGAGGACTGTTCGTCCTCTTCGTGATCCTTGATTATATCGTAAAGATTGGCTTCGTAAAGTTCCATCAATGCGAACATAGTATCTGCCTGTGGATAGCTCTTGCCCTTCTCGTATTTGTAGATCGCCTGAACTGATCCAAGGCAAAGATACTCTCTTACGTCATCTACGGAGAGGTTTTTCGCTACACGAAGGCGCTTCAAATTCTGTCCAACAACCTTCATGTCATATTCCGGACGGTAAATCATCACATTCCTCCTCCTGTACTCGATACGCGAGCACGCGCTACATGGATTATTGGGGAACTTTAATAGCATAACACCGCAGAAACACTTTGTCATTTAACTGTTAGTTGAAATTCACAGATTGCTAACGGCTTTTCTACCGAACGTTTCATCGAACCTGCTTCTTATATATCGGATTATATTTTCAAAGAACACGACCTTTCCTTTAGATTTATTCGGATAACTGACCTGTTTTGCAACGATCACCTTCGGAATTTCTATGTCTGTATTTCTCTCAGCCTCAAGCTGTTTAACCCTCTTTTCCAATTCATTTACACGGATTTTGGTCTTTACGGCCCGTTTTAAGCACTGATCGGCATATTGAGAAGCATCCTCGTCCTGCCAAGCTGATCTGCCTTTCTATTCTTCTCACGAAGGATAAAGCTTAGGCCATATCTTGCCAGACCTACTGCATTCATTATTCTTACGTTAAAGCAGTTTACTTTATTCGCTGCCAAGCTCCTCAAAAGCTCGTCTCCATTAATACCCGGGGCCAGAATAATCCGTTCCTTCATGCAATCACTCCTCAAATATCTAATCTTTTGCCACTAACATATCATCTACATCCGTACCAAGCAGCTGTCCTAAAATAAACATCTTACTGATTGTTGGAAGGGTTTCTCCCTTCTGCCAACGATAGACTGCCTGAAATGATACCTTCATAAAATCACTGACATCTCTGATTGAAATTTGCCGTTCTTCCATTAATGTTTTGATCCGAATACCTGTTGCAACCGTATCGAGTTCTACAATCTCCCATTTCTTATCTGTATTCATAAATACACCATCCTTCCTCCTTATCCTCCATCTGTGATGGAATTATATGGTTAAGGATAGTGTAGCAATGTCTATGCAGGGCTGTCATTTAACGAGTAGTTTAAGAATAACTTCCCCAAGCGTAATGCATATTCTTTTAAACGACGTAGCATTGAGGCAGGGTTTTGCCCCGCCTCAATTCTCACTTCAAATATAGGCTGCTCGATCGCTAAGGGTACCAGAAAGTCATCCACCCGCTTCCCAAGTATTCTGCTTAAGATAAACAAATTCTCAATATCGGGAAGATTATGACCATGACGCCACTTGTTTATGGACTGCACTGAAAGGTTCATGATTTCGCCAAGCTGTTTGTCATTCAGTCCACTCTCGTTAATCAGTTTGCTAATCTGATCGCCTGTGGCTTTCATATCGAGTCCGGTAATGCTGTTGCTCTGTGCTATAAACATAGGCTATAGGCTCCTTTCGTGAGTTAATCTGTCTACTGGGGACTTTTCTGATAATAATATACCATACCTTAT
>JAEEHY010000027.1 GCA_016281085.1 Lachnospiraceae bacterium | reverse complement strand
TATATATGGCAGGCCGGTTATATTTGAATGGTAATCCTATTAAATTATAAGAGCTCTGATCGCAGGGGATACAAAAGGTGAAGCCAATACAGGTTATTTTGGAAGCAGTACCTTTAATGAGGGGTGGCGGATGGAAGGTGACGATCCCGACGGAAGTATTACACTTCCTGCGGATGTGGCAGCTCCCCGGAACGAAATGATCGTCATAAGAAACATTCTGCCCGATGATATATCGGACGGAATGACTATGCTGTTTCGAACAAGCATAGAAGATATGAATATATAATTGATACATAATATAGTTTATAGTGAATGGATAGGAAGGATCTGTTCACTATTTTTTGTGGAGTAATATGTTACTTTAACTAAATGTTCAATTTCATTAACTAAATATTTGACTTTATTAATGGACATATATACATAAGATTTAGTATAATATTTGAGAAAAGAAATGGATATGCAGATGATGATCCGGAAATAACCGGGATTGATTAAAACAGGCGATGCTACAACAAATAAGGTGAAAAAATACAGAAACAAAATATGAAAAGAATGATTACTACTTATCGATAGATATAGGTGCATCGAGCGGAAGACACATTATTTCATGGCTTGATGATAACGGCAGAATACAGATGAAGGAGATATACCGTTTTGAAAACGGTATGACAGAGGAGAACGGTCATCTGTATTGGGATATGGATAGACTCTTTGACGAAGTGGTCAAAGGGATGAAACTGTGCAAAGCTAAGAATTGTATTCCGAAGAGTGTCGGTATTGACACATGGGCTGTTGATTACGTACTTCTTGATAAGTATGATGTCATGATCGGTAAATGTTACGGATACAGAGATTTCAGAACAGAAGGAATGGATAAGAAAGTAGATCTGATAATAAGTCCTGAGGAACTGTATAAGCGAACCGGGATACAGAAGCAGATATTCAATACCATATATCAGCTCATGGAGGTCAGGGTGAACAGTCCAAGATCCATGGAACGGGCTGATTCATTCCTGATGATACCCGATTATCTTGCGTTTTTGCTGACAGGAGTTAAAGGGAACGAATATACCAACGCAACTACTACCCAGCTTGTGTCTCCGTTTTCGAAGTCCTGGGATCATATGCTTATCGGGGAGCTTGGATTTAAGGACAGTATTTTTGATGAGATCCATATGCCGGGATCGGTAGTGGGTAAATTGAGAAAGAAGACAGCCGATCTGGTTGGATACGATACAACGGTCATAAGGGTTGCTACACATGATACGGCCTCGGCGGTAGCAGCGGTGCCTTCACCTGATAAGGACTGTATATATATCAGTTCCGGTACATGGTCACTTATGGGTGTGGAGCTGGATGAGGCAAACCTCACGGAAGAAGGTATGAAGGCTAACCTTACCAATGAGGGCGGATACAATTTCAGATTCAGATACCTTAAGAACATAATGGGATTGTGGATGATACAGTCACTGAAGAAGGAATGTGCACCGGATATGTCATATGCACAACTGTGTGAGCTTGCTGAGCAGTGCAGTGACTTTGACACAGTGGTTGATGTTAATGATGCGTCCTTTTTTGCGCCTGAGAGCATGAAGGATGCCATAGACGGTTACTGTGGCAGGGCAGGGCTTAAGAAGCCGGAGAAGCTCGGTGAATATGCGACACTTATATACAGGAGTCTGGCTATGGCTTATAAGGATACTCTGGAAGAGATAGAGAGTATCACTGGGAAAAAATACGACAGGATAAATGTGGTCGGAGGCGGTGCGAATGCTTCGTATCTGAATGAACTTACCGCCAGGATGAGCGGCAGGGAAGTGCTTGCCGGACCTACCGAAGCGACGGCGATCGGTAATCTGCTTATTCAGCTCATAGCAGACGGGAAGTTCTCTGATCTTAAGCAGGCAAGGGAATGCGTAAGGGATTCGTTCGAAATAAAACGGTATCTGCCGTGATCATATAATAATAACAAAGGGAGGGTAACATGGATACTAAGAGAAGATACGAAGAAGCAAGAGAGTTCTATAAGGAGTTGGGGATCGATACGGAGAAGGTCATTGAGAAACTTAAGACCTTACCTGTATCGCTGCACTGCTGGCAGGGTGATGATGTTACGGGTTTTGATCAGAAGGGACCTCTTACGGGAGGTATCCAGACAACAGGTAACTACCCGGGCAAGGCTACCAACTACGAAGAGCTGTTTGCTGATATACAGAAGGTTATAGATATGACCCCCGGAATGAAGAAGATCAATGTTCATGCCAGCTATGCGATATTTGAAGACGGTGGGTTCGTTGACAGGGATAAGATTGAACCTAAACATTTCACCAAGTGGGTAGATTTGGCTAAGAAAAATAAAATGGGACTGGATTTCAATCCGACATTTTTTTCGCATTCAAAGGTAAAGGACGGACTGACGCTGTCAAGCCCCGATGAAGAGACAAGGCGTTTCTGGATAGAGCACGGTAAGGCTTGTGTCAGGATTTCGGAATATTTCGCGAAGGAAACCGGAATTCCCTGCGTGATGAACATCTGGACAGGCGACGGATACAAGGATGTTCCCGCAGACAGGATGGGACCGAGACTCAGATATAAGGAAGCTATTGAAGAAATACTGTCTGAACCCTATGATTTCAGGCTGGTGAAGCCTACCGTTGAATCTAAGGTGTTCGGAATAGGAGTAGAGTCATATACAGTGGGTTCTGCTGAATTTACGTTAAGCTTTGCGGCTGCCCATTCGGATAAATGTATGCCGCTTATGGATAACGGTCACTATCATCCTACGGAAGTTGTATCGGATAAGATACCGGCACTTTTATGTTTCTTTCCTGAAATAGCTCTGCATATCACAAGACCTGTAAGATGGGATTCCGATCATGTGGTACTGTTTGATGATGAGACAAAGGAGATGGCTAAGGAGATAGTCAGAAATGACGCTCTTGACCGGGTAAATATGGCTCTTGATTTCTTCGATGCAAGCATTAACAGGATATCGGCGTGGTGCGTGGGTTTCAGGAGCTGGCAGAAGGCATTGCTCAATGCAATGCTTACACCATATGAAATGCTTAAGAAGCTTCAGGATGACAATGCACTTACAGAGCTGATGGTTAAGCAGGAGGAGGCTAAGATGTATCCGGTTGCCGATGTGTGGAATGAGTACCTTGAAAGATGCGGTGTGGTTTCAGATGCAGGCCTGTATGCAGAGATAGCAAAGTATGAGAAGGAAGTACTCAGTAAGAGATGAAACCCAAACAGCGGAAAACAATTATGAAGATAATGAAGGAATATGATAATTATATATTTGATCTGTACGGAACTCTTATAGATCTGGATGTGGATGAGAAAAAGACGGAACTTTGGGATGCACTGGCATCATTATACAATGTCTATGGATGTGATTACAGGTCAAAAGAAATGATGGAGCTTTTCTTCGAAATGGATGAAGAGGAGAGGATATCGGTAGTGAATTCCATGGGATTCAAACATGCCGAGATCAGGCTGGAAAGAGTATATACAAGACTGCTGTTCGAATGTGAGCAGGTACATCCTGTGACTGTGACCATAGCAGGAAAAGCAGTTGATGCTCTGAGGAAAGATTATGAAAAGGACAGGGAAAAGGTAATAGAGCTGGTGCAGGAAAGCGACTGGTGCGTTGAAGTGGCAAATCTTTTCAGGATACTGTCAAGAAAGTATATCAAGCTTTTCCCGGGAACGGTCAGTGTGCTTAAAGGACTCAGGGAAAGAGGG
>JAEEHY010000361.1 GCA_016281085.1 Lachnospiraceae bacterium | reverse complement strand
CTCGATATTGACTTTTCCTATAACATACAAAAGGGCATCCCTGACCGCTCCGTGGACCTGCGGGATGCAGCGGATCGCATAAGCATCCTGTATGCGGTCTTTCTGACATCTGTCCAATATCCCGGATCCTTCAAGCAGCATCCTCATGTTTTCCGCAACGGTTATCTGCCCCTTGTGTCCCCGGGCCTTATGTATCCTGTCATCAAACGCGCTCCTTATCCCGGTCAGAGCCTCTATGGTCATCGACGAGATTACATCCGCCATCTCGGCTGCACATATCGTATCATAGCAGGCGATCGCTCCGACTGCCGTCATCGCGCAGGTTCCGTTGGTCATCCCGAGGCCTTCTTTTGACAAAAGTGTAGGTACCGTCTGTATCGATGCAAGTTTCATTGCCTCCGCGCCAGGCATGACTTTACCCTCATACATCGCTTCACCCAGCCCGAGTATGGGCAGGGTCATATGTGCAAGAGGAGCAAGATCTCCCGATGCACCGAGAGACCCCTTGCGCGGTACGACAGGTGTGACTTTCCTGTTCAACATTTTCACGAGTATCTCAACCAAAAGCGGACGGACTCCGGAAAGACCTACCAGCAGGTTGTTGGCACGCAATATCATCATTCCTCTTACAAGCTCTTCACTGTAAGGCTCCCCTGTTGCAGTGCAGTGGCTTAAGATCAGATTTGTCGAGAGCTTATCCGTCATCTCTTTGGGTATCGTCACATTCTGTAGATCGCCGAATCCGGTCGTGATGCCGTATGCGATCCTGTCTTCTGCCTGGATCTTGTCTACCAGCTCTCTTGACTGTCTCATCCTTTCAAAGGCATCCGGATCTATCACCACCTTGGCGCCGTATCTTGCAGCGGCAATGAACTCTTCAAAAACAAGGCTTCTGCCGTCAAGCAGAACAACATCGATTTCTTTTGGATTATATTTCATGTTCTGTTTCCTCTACCGATTTGGCATGAGGTGGCTCCGAAGGAGACAGAGTCCTTATGCCGGTTCATAGTTTTCATAATCTGCCTTACACTACCACTGTATTGGAAGTTCACTGAATTTTATCTTGCCGGTTTCGGTCCTCGGGAAAGCATCTATGACTTTTACGCAGAAATGATCGGCAGCTGTATGCACGTTCTTTCTTATCAGATCAGATACAGCCTCCTTTTGGTCCTCTCTCGTCACGTAGATCACGAGATTATTGTCCGATCCCGTACTCGCGCTTAAGATATGGAGCTTATCCATTATCAGGGAATCAACCTCATCAAGGCTCACCCTGTGTCCAAACATCTTTATTATCCTTTTTATGCGTCCCGTGATGAACAGATATCCGTCTTCATCAAGATACCCCACGTCACCCGTCCGAAGTCTTCCTCCCCATTCATCTCCGAGAGCCAGGTCTTCTCCGGATGTGGCATAACCCATGGCAACATTCGGCCCTTCATATATGATCTCGCCTGACCTGTTTGCTTCATTTACCGGCTCATCCCCGCTAAACAATGTGATCCTGCCGCCCTCAACCGGTTTTCCGACAGATCCGATCTTAATACGTGCGGCCTGCGCTGGAAGATAGGTGACCACTCCTGATGCCTCGCTCTGGCCGTATACGGAATAAAACTGCTTATCGTATCTTGAAGCATAATCCGCATAATACTCATGTAGCTCAGCACTCAGCTTCCCTCCTGCCTCGGACAGGAGCTTAAGATCCGGGAAATCATCTTCAAAGATCCCGATACGCTTTAGCATGTCGTATGTATTCGGAACTCCGTGAAATGATGTTATCTTCTCCTCTTCAAAGAGGTCCCAGAAGTCTTCTTCCATGATGCTTTTATCCGTTGAAACAATAAGGCCGCCCGCGGTCAGGGTGGCATTTATAATGGTTATGCCAAACGAATACTGCATTGGCAGAGCCGTTATTGTCCGCTCCTTATCGGTAAGTTCCATGAACTTCGCATTCGCTTTTGCATTGAAAGCCACATTATCAAATGACTGTCTGACAAACTTTACCGAACCGGTCGAACCAGATGTTGTGATCATAAGACCCAGGTCCGGATGCACGGGATAGCTTCTGTCGTAATTTGTTTTAAGGACGCTGTAATCCCTGAACTTATGCACCTCATCCATAAAGGGATATTCCGCTCTCATGCTCTCGGGAACAAGGATATAGCGGGGAAGATAAGTTGCCATTATATCGTTTCTCATCTGAGCCGTGATCTCTGAAGATACCAGCATGACAGGAGAACCCGAATCAATGGAGGAAGCATATCCGTAAACCACACCGATCATGTTCCGGCATACGATCATTATGAGGTGCCTTTTAGGGTTCAGTTCAGCCATGCGCTCAGATCCTGAAACGATCTCTTCGTAGGTCACGCTGTTTCCCTTATAGTCAACGAGTGCAGTACGGCCAAATGACTTTTCAAAGTCCCATATCTTTCCCACTTTATCAGCCCTCCCTTTCATTAAGTTTCTTCTTTACCATTGCAAGTCCGGACTCGTAGGAATTGACTTTTAAGGCTTCCCTTCCCTTAAAGGATATCTCAAACGTTTCTTCAATCTTTGCGATAAAAGTCATCTGCCTGATGGAATCCCAGCCCTCGTCACGGAAACGGAAACTGACGGGGTTGAAGTCTGTTCCGGTGAAACAGTCCGAAAAAACGTCCCAATACTTCTCGGCTGTGCTGATATTCGGATCCTTTTCCCTGTTATCTATTACAGCCCTGCTCGGTTCGTACAATAATGACTTACTGTTTCCGTCCATTGCCCTTGCGGGATTTCCTATCACGGACGAATCGCACGGTATATCGGAAAATACAGACGCTCCGAGAGCGATATTACTGCCGCTCCCCACTCTTATCCTGTCCTTAAGAGACGCATTTGCCCCGATATGGACATCATCCTCAATGGTCGTATGACCGCCGATAAATGCTCCACTGCCTATCGCCACATTATCGCCTGTCATCGAATCATGGCCGATGCTTGCATTGTGCGATACAAACACGTTTATGCCTATCATTGCCTTGGAACCGATGTATGCTCCCGGTGATATGACTGTCCCTTCTCCTATCTGAGCATCGGAAGCGGTAAAAGTCCCGGGATGTATGACTGTGGCCGCGCTGTATCCTGACCTTTTCATTTTATCATAGAGTTCTTTTCTGAAGCGTATCTCCCCGACCGTGATCAGGAACCTGACCTTATCCGGATCGTATCTCTTCTTAAAATCCTGAAAACTGTAAACAGGACAGCCCGTGATCTCACCTGTATTTATATCGTCTATAAACACGATGTCAGACCATCCGCCTTCCTCTTCAGCTATGTATCTTACGTCCCTGCCTATGGCTCCCGCTCCGTATAATGCCAGTACCATGCTGCGTCCTCCTTCATTTATCAGAGTGATCTTTCAACCTCCACTTTATCGCGAATGATGTTACTGTAGTCCGTAATGAACTCCTTGAAGTGCCTGGGTAATACGGTTGATGCTTCCTCATAAATGGGATAGCTATTATGTATCAGTACAGGAGTATATATGTTTCCTTGCTGTGTTGCACACCCTGATATCATAAGAAGGCTTTAATCCCGTTATTGCTAGTAGCATAATTATATTTTACCGCAAAAACCAGACTTTTCGTAGTCTGGCTTTTGTGTTTTTGTATAAAAAAAGAACTGCCATTGTTTTATGACAATATGCATAATATAATACACCGTGTGGAGTCACAAGTGTGACACGTTAGAATTCAGAAGAGAAAAAGAAATGATCACGATAACATATTGGCACATCTCTTCCGTATACAGGCTCCG
>JAEEHY010000360.1 GCA_016281085.1 Lachnospiraceae bacterium | reverse complement strand
GGTGATAACATATTCCCGGTTCGCGTCATCGAAGTATCCGAATTTCATAAATGAGTACCATCCTTTCTGAAATGTATGTCTTTGTTTGATGTAGACGGTTTATATTAAAAAACCGTCCCGTACGTAAACGTTTAAGTAAAACGATAAAAAAAATAAACTTCTATGTGATTATACATCATTGGATTTATGCTGGCAATAATTTTTTATGAAAATTTTAAAGCAAATTTTAAAGCATTTCTTGATTATTCAAAAATCCCATTGTATATTAGATGTGTTGATTATGACTTTCTGAATGCAAACAGGGAAATGCATTCAGAAAGTCATACAAATGTGACAGTAAGAACTGTCCCCCTATGACAAATCAGGTAGTGTAAAGAAGATTATGAAAACTATTAACCGGCATAAGGACTCTGTCTCCTTCGGAGCCACCTCATGCCGGGTCACACAGAGGGTATGAAATGGTTTCTTTAAAGGATATTGCACAGAAGTGTGGTGTATCGATAGCAACTGTATCCAAGTCTCTTAACGATCTTAATGATGTGAGTGTGGAAACGAAGGAAAGGATCAAGCAGGTGGCCCGGGAAATGGGATACTTTCCCAATTCGTCCGCCCGAGCACTGAAGACCAACCGTACGCATAATATAGGAGTACTGTTTGTTGATCAGTCGCAGAGCGGACTTACACATGATTATTTCGCACAGGTGCTGGACAGCTTCAAGCGTACGGTGGAGCTCAGGGGATATGATATAACATTCATTAATTCAACTCACAATAACGGCATGACTTATCTGGAGCACAGCCGTTACAGAGGCGTGGACGGTATAGTGATCGCCTGTGTTGATTTCTCCGATCCGCAGATCATCGAGCTGGTCAATTGCGATATTCCGGTTGTTACGATAGATCATGTGTTTGATTACAGGATAGCGGTTCTGTCCGATAACATCCAGGGAATGCATGACCTTGTTGAATATGCTTACGCCAAGGGTCATCGCAAGATAGCATACATAACCGGAGAGGATACGATGGTAACCAGGAATCGTGTGGGGAGCTTTATCAGGAGTCTGGAGAAGCATCTTGTAGTGACACCGGATGAATATATCAAAAAGTCATCATACAGGAATCCCGACAAGGCATATATGTTTACGAAAGAGCTTCTGAATCTTAAGAATCCTCCGACTCTTATCATGTATCCCGATGATTACTCTGCAGTAGGAGGGTACAATGCCTTAAGGGATGAAGGTCTGAAGGTGCCTGATGATATTTCAATCCTGGGATATGACGGCAGCTATATCTCGCAGATAATAAGTCCGAAGCTGACTACTCTTAAGCAGAACACAGAGGAGATCGGAAAGGTTTCGGCAAGTAAGCTTATCCATCTTATTGAGAACCCCAAGACAACGCTGATACAGAGGCTTGTGATCGACGGAATGCTGCTTGAGGGTGAATCGGTTGCCGATATCCGCATGTATGAGTAGTCATGAGGCTCCTGTCGAAGAAACAGTGAAATATATATGCTGTTCTGAATGGTTAATTCAAGTTATTTAAGTAATTGATAAAATTTAGGTAAATTAACACCGTATCGGATTAAACGATACGGTGTTTTATTATGCCTTTTGTGACGAGAAAAAGGACTGCTTTGGTATTTTTGGACAAAAAACCATTTGAATATTTGTGAATTAGGTAAAACTGCACATGAGATTAAGAAAAACTATTGACTAATTAAAGTAATGAGCTATACTTGAATTAAGTTAATTCACTTAACTAAACTTAAACGAATTTTAAAATTAAAGGAGGAATTATTATGAAGTTTAAGAAAGTAATGGCTATCTGTCTTGCATCAGCAATGACTTTCTCGCTTGCAGCGTGCTCCGGTGCGGCAGCTCCGGCTCCGGCAGCAGAAGCAGCTGAGGATACAGCTGAGGAAGCAACGGATGAGACAGCAGAAGAAGATGCAGAGGAAGAAGTATCTGAAGAAGAGGACGCAGCCGATACCGAGGACGCAGCGGTGGATAACGGTGAAATTCCTACTTATACCCAGCTTGATCTCAGTAAGTATGGTGATGCTGAAGCAACGATCAAGTTCCTTCATCACAAGACAGACCGTGCGGAAGACGGAACAATGGATAAGATGGTAGCGGAATTCAACAAGGAATTCCCTGGCATCAAGGTGGAGATGGAAGCGGTTACGGATTACGCAGAGGATTCACTCCTTCGCCTTTCGACAGGTGACTGGGGCGACATCATGTTCATACCTGCTGTTGACAAGGTTGACCTGGCTGAGTACTTCATGCCTTTTGACTCATTAAGCGAGCTTTCCCAGAAGCTTAACTTCGTAGATAACTGGGAGTTCGACGGCAAGTGCTACGGTATCCCTTACATGGCTAACGCTCAGGGCGTTCTTTACAATAAGGCGGTATTTGAAGAAGCAGGAATCAAGGATCTTCCGAAAACACCTACCGAATTCCTCGATGACCTTAAACTTATCAAGGACAATACTGACGCTATCCCTCTTTACACCAACTATGCAGCAGGCTGGACGATGGGTGCATGGGATGCTTACATAGGTATAGTATCAAACGGTGATGACACATTTATGCAGCAGAAGTTCGCTCATACCGCAGATCCGTTTGCTGATCCCGGTGATGACACAGGTATCTACAACCTTTACAGGATACTGTATGACGCAGTTGCAAACGGTCTTATCGAAGATGACTACACAACAACCGATTGGGAGAGCTGCAAGGGTATGCTTAACAGAGGTGAGATAGGAACAATGGTTCTTGGTTCATGGGCATACGCACAGATGCAGGAAGCAGGAGACACTCCCGAGAATGTAGGATATATGCCTTTCCCTATGACTGTGGGTGGAACACAGTATGTATCTGCAGGCGGTGACTACAACTATGCTATCAATATCAATTCTTCGGATGAGAACAAGCTGGCTTCGCTTATCTTTGTTAAGTGGATGGTTGAGAAGTCAGACTGGTGCTTTAATGAAGGTGGATATACCGTAGTTAAGGATGGCAAGAATCCTGAAATGTATGCTGCGTTTGACGGATGTACGGTTCTTTCGGATCAGCCGGCCAAGGCAGGTGAGGAGACACTCCTTAACGATATCAATGCAGAGTCGGAGCTTTCGTTCAATGCAGGCGGTAATGACAAGGTTCAGAGAATTGTTGAAGAAGCAGCTACAGGCGGAGATTCACTTGATGATATCTATGCAGACTGGACACAGAAGTGGAATGATGCACAGGAAGAGCTTGGAGTTTCTGTAGATTTCTAAGAAAGCATTAATTGAAGATCATTTCCTCCCTGAAAATGATGATGTTAAGGAAGCCGGTCTAAAAACCGGCTTCCGAAATAAAGAAGGCATAGTTGTCGGATAAACCAAAGGAGTAGGTACTATGAGTCCATTAACAAAAACTGCAGGTAGTAAGAATAATCGTACATTTCCCGAATGGTTAAGAAGCAGGGACGGTCAGAAGGTGCTTGTTATGATAGCTTTTTTGGTAGTGCCGCTCGTTCTTCTTATGTTATTTACATATATCCCCTTTGCGGAAATGGTTAAATACAGTTTTTACAATATGAAATACATCGGCGCCAGAAAGTTCGTAGGCTTTAAGAATTATGCCAAGGTCTTTCAAAGAAAGGATTGTTTCGGAGCATTAAAACTCTCCCTTTATTACATGGGCGGATCGGTTGTCCAGCTGTCCCTGGCTCTGTATCTTGCAACCATCCTGAGCTTCAAGGTTAAGGGTGGCAGCCTGTTTAAAGGTTTCATGTTCTTTCCTTTTCTTATAAACGGTATTGCGATCGGTTTCATTTTTAAGTTTTTTTACACAAGAGGATTTGTGTTTGATACTGTGCTTCAGTGGTGCGGCTTTCAGCTTGACAACCTGCCGTACTGGCTCAAGGATCGCAGCATAAACAACATTTCCCTTGTGGGTACAAGCGTATGGAGATATTTCGGACAGAATATGGTCCTGTTTATCGGAGCGATAATGTCGGTTGACGGCGAGCTGTATGAAGCGGCAATGCTGGACGGAGCCAACAGGTTCCAGCAGTTCAAATACATAATCATGCCGAGTATCAAGACTATATTTGTTCTGAATGTAATACTTTCGATATCGGGTTCACTCAGTGCTTTTGAACCGCCTTATGTTATCACGGACGGTGCGAACGGAACCGGAACGTATTTCGTGGTAATGCATGAGATCGCTCACACACAGCAGAAGGTAGGACTGGCATCCGCCATGGCGGTTGTGCTGCTCCTGATAATCTTCCTGGTTACGATCTTCCAGAAGCTGTTCTTCAAATATGTATTCAAGGATGGGACGGAGTAAAACTTTTGATCTGTTTGGGATAAAAGCAGCATCATTTGATGTGATGTTTTGAATAATGAAGAAAGGAAAGAGATATGAGTGTAACAGAAAAAACAGGTAAATATGTGTTGATATTCCTTAAATACTTCTCATTGGTGTTCTTCTCGTTCGTAGCCCTCCTTCCGGTTGTATCATGTGTGATCACGGCATTCAAGACAGACGAGGAATATCAGACCACTAATGTAATGGTCCTGCCGGGCAGTTGGCTTAACTTTGACAATTTCATAAATGCGTTCAATAAGGCCGGAATGGGACGCGCGTTCATCAACTCAACGATCATACTTTTGTGTGTGCTTTTCTTTTCGACGATTATAGGAACGCAGTTGGCATATGTGCTTAACCGCTTTGCCTTCCCCGGAAATACGCTTATAAGAAATATGTTCCTGTTTGCATCAATGCTTCCGGGTGTTGCGATGCAGATATCGGTATACGAGATAATGTACAAGCTTCATTTCATTAACTCACTGCCGGGATATATTGTCATGATGTGCGGAACCGATGTAATAGCGATATATATCTATATCCAGTTCTTTGAGAACATCGACGGGGCGCTGGATGAGTCGGCGATAGTTGACGGAGCTTCGTATTTTACAATTTTCTACAAGATACTTCTCCCGCTTCTTAAGCCTGCGATAGTAACCTCATGCATACTTAAGGGTGTCGGTACTTACAACGAATACTACTGCGCCAATCTGTACCTTCAGGATAAGAAGAACCTGGCTACGGTGGCCACTTCGTTATATACCTTCGTAGGGCCGCTCGGAAGCAAATATAACCTGATATGCGCAGGTGTTATAATCTCGCTTCTTCCGGCGCTTATAGTGTTCATTACCTGTCAGAAACAGATTTACTCGGGACTTACTTCCGGAGCGGTTAAGGGATGATCGATAAATATGAGTCCTCTTTGCCTGAATAGTTGAAATTACTGAACGAAAACGTTTACAGTTTTTTACTTAAACATTGAACGAGTAACCTAATAGGTGTACAATAAGATTAATGTATTGTAACTTAATTTCGTTTCGGTAGACAGAAAGAAGGTAAATGGAAAAGAAAACTGCCATGGATGCATAGAAGTAGGATGATGTCCTTTGGCAGGTGGTGGGAGGACAGAAATGATAAGAAAAAGCGTAACAATGAGTGATGTTGCAAAGGAACTCGGAGTCAGTACCGTTTCGGTATCAAAGGCACTTACAGGGAAAGATGGGGTAAGCGCATCGGTAAGAGAAGCCATATTGAAGAAAGCCGAAGAGATGGGTTACCGTTACACGGGCTCGAAGAGAGAACCGGAGAGGGAGCATCACAATATCGGAAT
>JAEEHY010000359.1 GCA_016281085.1 Lachnospiraceae bacterium | reverse complement strand
GCGAAGCTCCCGCAAGATATCCTCCGGTTGCTATATCCTTCTTGGAAAGCTGTATCTCAAGAGGCTTGTCATGCATAACGATCGGATTGGGTACTGTGTTACCCAGTTCATTTACCTTGAAGGTAATATCCTCTGCAAGTGCATATCCGTAAGGAGCGGTGATCTCTCTTAATGTATATGTCTTACCTGTCTCAAGCCTGATTCCGTATATGACATTATATTTCTCATACTCTGCCTTCTCCTCAGCCGAGAGCTGTGCATTGTCATTAACCGGAGTTAACAGCGTCTTCTTCTCACCCTACTTGAACTCAATAACTGCCTTGCCGCTCTCATCGATCACCTGAAGAGTAGCGCCCGGAAGCTCTTCTCCTCCTGTTATTGTCTGTTTTGAAATAACAGCCTTAACGATCGAATCAAACATATCAACGGTCTGTGTTACCATTCCGTTTTCATCAGTCTTCTCAAATTCACTGTAATCCTTAACCGTGAAGTAGAGATCATCTGCTTTGACATATCCTGCCGGTGCCTTGGTCTCAACCACCTTGTATCTCTTACCTACCTGTAACAGACCATAGTCGATGAGTGTTGCTCCGTTTACAGGTGATACCCATGAGAATATCTGGGTATAATCATCACCGTTTTGCTCATACAGTGCGAGCTCGGCACCTGCCACATAGTCCTTGTCACTTCCGCTGAACCTCTTCTTGCTTATCTCAACCCTTATCGGGCGGTCAAACATCGTAAGAGTTGCGGCATTTCCTGATGCATGCTTAACTGTACTTACTTCCGCACTTGCGCTTGCATCCTTTGTTACCTGAACATTACCCTCACCTGTTATAACAAAGGTTATAGGCTCTGCCGTATAATATCCCTTGGGAGGCTGTGTCTCTTCAAGTGTATAACTTCTTCCTACCTCAAGTACCGCCTTGACAGTATGAGCCTTTCCTGTACTGATCCAGGACTCAACCACTTCACCGTCATCCGTTATTCTGAGAGAAGCACCTGCAAGCTCTGTATCCGTTCCCATTTCTTTCTTGGATATCGATACATTGATCGCAGCATCCTCCATTATAATGGTCATTCCGTTAGTACTTCCTTCGGTACGTGCCTTGGTAGTTACGGTTCCGTCTTCATTTACGGTAAAGATTATATCGGTTGTCAGGCAGTATCCTATCGGAGCTGTATCCTCATGGATAAGGTAAGTCTTGCCGGCCTCAAAATATTCTCCTGCCTCAGATTCGGAATTATTGCCTATCTCCACAAGCTTGGGTGTTGTTCCGCTCTCCCAGTTCATGAACGGCTTGTCCGAAGGCTTACCGTTCTCATCTACCTCATATACCTCCAGCTTAGCTCCCGACAGCTCTTCCGAGCCTCCTATTTCCCTCTTGGAAATGTATACCCTGATGGTATCATCGCTCATCTGGCAGATAAGAGGTGCCTGTACTGAGGCACTGACCGTTGTACCGTCAAGAGTCACTGAATTTGTTCTGGCTGCCTCACCTGCCGGCAAAGCATATCCTGTAGGTGCCTTTACTTCCTTAAAGTAGTATGTTCCCCACGGAAGATCGCTGATCACAAGGCTGTCACCTGCGATGAACTCTCCTACCTCTTCTGCCGTCCTGTACAACTCTCCATCCTTGTAAAGCTCAAATGAAGCACTGTCAAGATCAAGACGGCTCTGGCTTCCCGAAAGCTGCTTACCAAGTTTGATAAGCTGTATGCTTCCGTTGCCCTTTATATTGCTTACTGTGGTAACTTCATCACCGGTACCTTCACGATATACAGCAACATTCTTCTCGGTAATGTTACCCTGTTCATCCTTAACCGGTCTGTCTGCCTCGGTTATCGTAAAGGTGTATTTAGCTGTATCAGCTACATACCCTGCTGCCTCAGCCGATCCTGCATCCTCAAGGAAGTAGTACTCGCCCATAGGAAGATGTGATACCGAAACAACTCCCGATGCATCACTTACCGCAAACGTAACAGGCTGTGTCTCATTATCCTTACTGAATACGTTGAACTTAATTCCCGGAATAACTTCCTTTGTATCTGCATCGATCTTAACAAATCTTGCACCGGCGGTAATCTCCGAGTTGACAAACGTGAACCCGATCGGATCCTCTGCCGTGTTGCTTGTACTTATCGTAAATGCAAGCCTGAACTTACTTACCGCATAGCTTATTCCACCGGGTAATCCCGTTTCCTCAAAGTGGTAATCAGCATATTCAAGCCTTCCGATAACATCGGCTGATATAATACCGTCTTCGTCTGTCTTGAAGGTTCCGACCTTTTCCTTCCTGCTGTCGTTGATAAGCGTGAACTCAACACCCTTAAGCGACTCGGGCTGAGCTCCGTCAAATACCTTCTTAAGGCTTACATATCCGTAGCCCTTTGTGTTATATACAGTCACACTCTGCGGCTGCATTATGTTGGTCTTTGCCTCTGCATTATTGGCATTGACCGTAAGTATTGAACTCTTAACTATATTGCTGTCGTCGATCTTCTCATAGCCGGCTGCTTCCTTCGTCTCGAGGAAGTAATATGAACCCCATCCAACATTCTCAACTATGATCTTACCGTCTGCGGCGGTTGTGAATACGCCTGCGCTTGCACCGTACAGTGCCGATACATCCGTATCCTTGCCGTCCTCTGTCTTATAAAGCTTAAACTGAGCTCCTTCTATTGCCTTGTCTGTCTCATCATCAAGCTTCAGAAGTTCAAGCCTTCCGAGCTGCTGTCTGTTAACAACATTGCCGAGATTAATTGCAGCCTTTGTCGAATGAGCATCTATCGTGAACTCATACTTCTTATCGGGTTCGATTATCTCATACCCCTTAGGTGCCTTTGTCTCAGTAAAGAAGTAGCTGTCCCAGCCAAGTCCGCTCACACGGATCTCACCATTCTCGTTTGTTGTATATACTCCGTATTCGTAAGCATCCTTAAACAGCGATGACAGAGTCTGTCCTATCGTCTTTGGAGTCTTTGCATAAAGTGTGAACTCGGCTCCGGCAAGAGGTGCACCGTTTTCATCCGTCTTATGGAGGATTACCGCTCCATTCTCGGGTGTATTGTACACTGTCTTATTGTCTGTAAAGCTTACTGTCTGTCCGTTTGTTTCTATACTGAATGAAAGTACACCGTTATTCTCTACATAGCCTTCAGGTGTTACTTCCTTAAGGTAATACTGACCGTAATAAAGAGGACCTATCTTCTCCGAACCTGTTTCATCAACAAGCTTACCGTTTACATTGGTAGTATATGAAGCGATGTATTCACCGTTTGTTTCACTTCCCTTATACAGCTCAAATACAACATCGCTCATAGGAGCCTTGGTCTCGCTGTCCTTCTTAAGAAGCTCAACATAACCCTGTATACGGTCATTCTTTATTGCATTGACACCTGTGAAGGATGCCTTCAGGTTATCACCGTCAATTGTAAATCTGTAGGTATCATCACTCTTAACGTAACCTGTTGCCGCTTCTTTCTCAACAAGTGTGTAGTCGCCCCACAGAAGACCGGTTCTTGACGCCTTACCGTTTTCGGTCGTAAGTGTTGCTATAAGCGACTGTGACTCTGTTCCGTAATCCTTATACAACTCGAACACTGCCTTGTCTATCGGAGTACCGTCAACACTGTCGATCTTCTCAAGCTCTACAGAACCGTTAAGCCTTGTATTGTCGGCTTCAATCCTCTGAAGTTCTGTTACATTGTCCTGCGTTATCTCAAACGCATACTTCTTATCCTTATCAAAGGTATATCCGGCAGGTGCAGAAATCTCCTTCAAGTAGTAGCTTCCCCACTCAAGGTTTCTTACAGTAAGAGTACCTGTACTTCCGGTTGTGTACTCTTTGATCAGCGTATCTTCACCTTCATCTGCTGCCTTATACAGAGCAAATACCGCTCCGGCAAGAGTACCCTCTTTATTACCGTTAACCACATAATTCTTCGTTAACTGCACTCCGCCGAACCTCGGATAATTTATAAGCGTGTTATCAACTACTCCGTCAAGTGCAAGAGTCTTTCCGTCATCTGCATTTGTCACGGTAAATGTATATACATCTGTCAGAAGCTTGTATGCATCATCCGGAGTGCTCTTCTCCTTAAAGTAATAGCTTCCGATTCCGAGACCTGTATATGTTACCAGTCCGTTCTCATCGCTTGTCACATCCGAGATCTCAAGATCCGAACCGTCCTCGCCGGCTCCTGCCTTATACAGAGTGAATACCGCTCCCGCAAGAGGATTGTCCTTTACAGTATCGGCCTTCATGAAGCTTACGTTTGCTCTTACCGTCGAATTGATGCAGGTCTTTACTGTCAAAGCGGCATCATCTGCACTCTGATTCTGTGTAATATCGAAGCTTATATGCTCATTGTTTACAAGGTATCCGTCCGGAGCCTTGGTCTCCACGAAATAGTATTTACCGTAAGGAAGCTGCTTAACTACTATCCTGCCGTCCTTCGGAGTTACCATTACGGTATCGGTTTCCTTCACGGAATAAGCGTATACACCATCTTTACCGTTTACAAATACCTTATCACCGTCTGCCGTAAACAGAGCAAATTCAGCTCCCTCAAGCACATTTGCAGGTGTCGAGTCATCAACCTTAAGAAGCTCGACATTACCGTATATCTTATCATTTACCATTTCTACGGTTTCGGGAGCTTTAATGCTTGCCTCAACATTCGCTGCATTTATAACTGCTGTCTGACTCTTTGTTACGGAAGGCATTGCATATCCCTCAGGAGCCGATACCTCCTCAAAGAAATATGAACCCCATTCAAGACCGGTTACAACTATTTCTCCGTTCTTATC
>JAEEHY010000358.1 GCA_016281085.1 Lachnospiraceae bacterium | reverse complement strand
TACAGCCGACTGGCATTTCTACAGCTGGTATGAGCTTTTTGCTCCGTATGGGACACTGATCGCAGGCGTGGGACTTACAGTTACCCTTTTTAGTTACATGGACATAAGGGATATGGTAAGAGATCCGGCATTCCTGTTGATGGCAGGAGCGGATATTGTTGCGCTGATAAATCTGTTCGTTGTAGGGTCGGACAAAGGAGCGATCCTCACGGTCGTCGATTTCCTTCTGATCCTGTATCTGGCAAATAAGATCGAATTGTCCGATAAACAGGTCATCATATCGATGTGTTACATCGGAGCCTTCTTCGTTTATTGGACGATAGATGTGAAGGGATATTTCAAGGGATACAATACCAACTACGGAGGTCTCGTCCTTATTTCCGGGTTCTTCTTTGCCGTTTATGCGCTTGAGTATCTTAAGGATTTTCTTATAAACAAAAAAGGGAAGATACAGGCGAAGTGGCTGACTCTTGGAACTGTTATACTCTTTGTATGGGGTTATAAGATAATAGCTTGGTACAGGAGCCGCTGTGCATTTCTCGGACTGATAGCCTTTGCACTTCTTCTTATCATACCGGTAAAGCTGTGGAAAAACAGGGTGTTTTACTTGCTGGTGACTCTGGGGACGACGGTCGGAGCCGTACTGTTCAGCCTTCTGTATATATGGCTGGGTGTTATGAAGGATACCTTCAGTATACAGATATTTTATAAGGATATCATTTCCGGGAGGGAAGAGGTATGGTCCGTGCTTTGGAGCGCATTTCTGAAGCAGCCGGTTACAGGTATAGGATCGTCATATGACATACAGCTTGACTGGCTTAACGGGATGTTTGAGGTACACAACGGATTGCTGGATATACTTATCGTTCACGGAATAGCGGTTTTTGCCGTAACTATTGTGTTGATGGTAAAGAGATTTCTTGAGCTGCATGAATACAGTGTTTCTTCACCGCTTAACAGGTGTGCGATGGCAGGTGTGTTTGCCATGATGCTTCCTGCATTTATGGAGAATTACATCATAGTGGCTCCGTATTCGCTGATACTTTTGATCCTTATCGGTCTGGTGAGAAAGAAATAAAATTTACTATTGTTACATTTGAGTCGATTTGTTATAGTTACAGTATGTGTAAGTATTTAGATCTTGTTATGAATAGTTAATAGAGGAGAATCAATATGGCTGGAATATTATCGGGGCTCGATAAGATCGGACTTGGAGGCATGGGAAGCCTGAGTATATATGATGATCCTGAGGAAAAGGTCAGGGAAGAGGAGAAAAACCCTGAGGCATCAGCTCCTGAGATCAAGAAGATGGAGGAAAAGGATTTCCTGTTTCCCAAAAGTCATACTTGTCCTGTATGCTATGCCGAATTCAAGACGCCTACAATTCGTGTGAACAAATTAAAGCCCAGAGGAGCAGACAGCGATCTAAGACCGAGGTTTGATGGCATAGACCCGCTTAAGTATGATGTTGTTATGTGTCATGAATGCGGATATGCAGCCCTTGGGAATTATTTTGAGAAGATAACTCCTCCGCAGGCTAAGCTTATCAAAGAGGGAATAAGCAAAAGATACAGGAAGGTTCCCGAGAGTGACACCTTCAGCTATGACCAGGCATTTATGAGGTATCAGCTTGCACTTGGAAATACAGTGGTTAAGAGAGGCAAGACAAGTGAAAAGGCATATCTGTGTCTTAAGATGGCCTGGATAATGCGCGGGAAACGTGAAGCCATAGATGCCGGGACCGAGGATTATGACCATGATAATTATCTCGGCGTCATGCAGGAAATAGAGCAGACTGGAAAGGAGCTTCTCAGCAATGCCATAGAGGGCTTTGTAGCTGCAAGGCAGAATGAGACTTTTCCAATGTGCGGCATGGACAGAAATACAATTGACTATATCATAGCTGTCGAAGCAATGAAGATCGAGAACTATGCCGTTGCATCACAGACTATTGACTCGCTGCTGGCACGTGCCGGACTGAGCAAAGCGATGAAGGATAAGTGCAAGGAAATGAAAACACACCTTGAGCACAAGGTTGAGCTGTGATAAAACATGCTTCTGAATATACAGGAATACTGAAGAGAACGGACCTGAGTTGTTCGTTCTTTTCGATTCTTTTTATTTGAAGATACTATTCTTTTTAAGTGAAATATGTTATAATATAATCACCTATGGATATATATGTGACAGAATAAAGCGGTAAATATATGGTTGACAGATATAGATCTGACTTATGAGGTAGTGTAAAGCAGTATTTGAAAACTGAGAACCGTCATAAGGGATCCGTTGCCTTATGATATATGACAAGGAGGTGTAGGTATGAAGGTTAATCCGATGGAAGATATGACACAGGCATACAGGGATTTATCGCCGGTCAGTAACAGAAATCTAGAGAAGAATATCGAAAAGGTCAGTACGGTTCAGGTTAATGAACCAAAGGAAAATCCTGCACAGAAAGCAAAGGAAGCGGCTGAGATAAATGATGGCAGGGAAGTGATAGGTGTGAGCAGGGACGGTGATATTGCCAAGGCGAGCCGTGACAGCATCGAGAGCTTCAATGAAGGAATTGTTCTTAAAAAAACGCAGGATGCGGAGCAGGATAAGAGTACGTCGGTCAATGATGCGACAGCAGAGGGCAGCAGGGCTGCGGAAGATGGAAGGGCAGCAGCCCCGGTAAACAATACGGAAGTACAGGGGAATGATCCGGCCATGCAGAAGAACAATGCAGCTGCTCAGGAGAATGATGTAAAAGCGCAGGATAATGCGGGTGAACAAAAGGCAAAGGAAGAAGGTTCGCTTCTTGGTTATTCAAGGGATGAACTGAGGAGACTTTATCTTCAGGGTGAGATTGACAGCAACAGGCTGGAGAAGGAAATCGAGAGAAGAGATGAGGTCCGCGGAGAAAAGGATGATGCGGCACGTTCGGTACTCGAAGATGAGAAGGAAGAGAAGCAGATAAACAACGAAACTGCCGTGGCAATGGAGGATAAGCGCGAGTACGGTGTTGCACAGGTGACTGCAAGAGATGACAAGGTTAAAGAGGCACAGGATGCGGCAAGTGATAAGCGTAATGAGGCTTCCAAGCTTGAAACAAGCAACGAGAGAGCCAAGGAAGCAGATGATAAAGCCGCAACAGATGAGGCTGCCGAGAACCGTAAGAGGATAATCACGGAGGAAATGGCACTCGATGATGAATTTTCAAAGGAAATGAGTGTATATTCGGGGGCTATGAGTGAGAATGAGCGTACATCGGAGGCGCTTGATGTTGCAGTGGAGAATGACAGGCTTAAGATAATGGAGCAGGTGCTCGGGGTGGATCCGGCAACGGCAAGCAACGTATAAAACGGCAGTTATAGTAAACGAAAAAAATATTTAGTTCACTGTAAATGAATATGAGATACAGACACGATCGGGTCGGGAGAGAAGTCTTCCGGCCCGCTTTTATTGGTCGTAAAGATAACCAAAACAGAACATGCATTCGGCAAATTTGCCAAGGTTATAGATTT
>JAEEHY010000357.1 GCA_016281085.1 Lachnospiraceae bacterium | reverse complement strand
GACCGCTATGCCTCTGTCTTCAACCAGCTTCTTTATCCGTGTAAGTATGTCAAGCTTATACTTAATATCAAGATAAGACGTAGGTTCATCAAGTATGAGTACATCAGGTTCCTGACATATAGCCCTTGCAAGCATCACCCGTTGCTTCTGTCCGTCACTTATACTCATGAACTGCCGGTCACGTAAATCCTGCGTTCCCGTCATTGCGATTGTATCTTCAACGATACGCTTATCTTCATCGGACAATATACCGAGCATACCTGTATATGGATATCGTCCCATACTTATCACCTCAAGACAGGTCATAAGCTCCGGTCTCACTGCCGATGTCATCACCATGGACATATGTCTTGCAACCTTAACGCCATCAATTCTGCCCATGTCTTTACCGTCAAGGAAGATTACCCCGCCTCTCTTCTTAAGCTGTCCGGTAACAGTCTTAAGCAGAGTCGATTTACCGCAGCCGTTCGGACCTATAAGAGTCACGATCCTGCCCGGAACGGCTTCGATACAGATATTGCCGACAATATCCCTGTCATATCCGATTGTAAGATTATCTGTTTTAAGATTCATTTTTTTCCCTTAGGATTTATTACAAAATGTAGTAGCAATTCAGAACAGCACATGAATTTTAAAATATGATGCGTCATGCTTGCATGTTTGCAGCATCTTACTTCACTCCGGTTTATTGCTCCACTCTATTCTTACGTTTCAGCAGAATGGAAATAACAACCGGAACTAGGAGAACGGCTGTTACCGAACTGATACTGACCTCTGTCGGAGCAAAGATCATCCTTGCCAGAAGGTCGCATATCAGCGTTATAAGGGCACCGGTAAGAAAACATCCCGGTATCATTACAGCAGGTGATGTTGACTTAAGCATATTCTTAACAAGATGCGGAACAGCTATACCCACAAAGGATATGGGGCCTGCGTAGGCTGTTACGGTCGCTGCCAGTATGCTGGACAGAAGGATTAGCATTACCCTGAGCAGAGTGATATTGACTCCCATATTCCTTGCATAGGCTTCGCCCAGTCTGTACGCTCCTATCGGCTTCTGCATAAGCCATACGACGGCCAGACAGACAAGTACTATCGCCGCCATTACCCCGATATCTCCTCCGCTCATACCCGACAGGCTTCCCATTGACCAGTTGTGAAGATTAACAATATTGGAATCGTCGGCAAAGGTCACCACAAGATCTGTCACCGCCGAGCATATGTAACCGGTAAGTATACCACAGACTATCAGCGTACTCATATCACGTATTTTTATCGATACCAAAAGTACAAAACCCATGGCGATCATCGATCCGACAAAGGCAGCCACGACAAGACCCGCCGACCCGATCTTCATCCCCCTGCTCAGTAAAAAGATCATGGTAAGCGCAACCGTAAGCTTGGCTCCCGACGAGATTCCGAGTACAAAGGGACCTGCTATCGGATTGCCGAAAAAGGTCTGCAGAAGGTAGCCCGACAGGGCCAGCGCTCCGCCAAGCAGCACTGCGGAAGCCACCCGGGGCAGCCGGATGTTGTATATTATATTGTAAGTCATTACACTGCTGTCCGCCCCGCCGAACATTTCCATGATATCGGCAAGCGTTATCCTGACACTCCCGGCCAGTATGCTGACAACTGTCATCACAACGATAAGTACAGACAAACAGGTAAATGTGATCGTATTTCTCTTTCCTGTCATAATTCCGGCTCCAATTTTAGTCCGGGTAAGCCCTAAGAAAGGTACCCGGCTCACTCAAGCTTCGTAAGATAGATCATATCCCGTTTTTCTCCGGTAAGTACGGCATTAAGATCCATAATAAAGTCACCCATGCCGGTTATTTCCTGAAAGAGTGCTGGTTCCGTGCAATACACCTGTCCCTCCTTCACGGCCTTGAAATCCCTGAATAGATCGCTTTTATTTATAAGCTCATCTACAGAATGGATTTCACCCTCGATCGTGCTGTTGTATATAAGTATATCAGCATCCAGCGCAGATGCATAGAAATCCTCCATCTGTATGTTCATGGTTGACAGTGCATTCGAACTTCCGCCTGTATCATCCTTCTTAACTGTGGAGCCATCTGTCACGGCTGATCCGCCATCCTTTGCAGACTTGTCTTCCATAGTCCCCACATATTCTCCACCGGCCATTCCGATCATTGTGGAGATATAATCACCATTTTTACGTACAGTTACCATGCCGTTGGTTGTTATATGGAAAAAAGCAACACTCTTCCCCGTACCTTCCTTATGTATCACCGGTTCCAGAAGCTCAATCTGCTTATTGTAGTATTCCCCGGCTTCCTTCTCTTTACCGTACAATAAACCGTATAATTTGATCCATTCAAGCCTTCCGAGCGGACTTGATTCGTAACTTGAGGTCTCAACAAGGACTGGGATACCCAGTTCCTCCAGCTTCTCCTTGACCTCAGGATTGTGATAGATCATTGTATTTTCGATGGCAAGGTCACAGCCTCCGCTAAGGATAAGCTCGTAATCGGGAGCCCGGTACTTACCCGCATAAAGGATCCTTCCTTCCTTCATTGCAGCTGCAGCTTCTTCAACATACCAGTCATCGGCCCTTGTACCTGAAAACAGAATGTTGTCCAAACCTCCGCATTTGCATACAAGATCCATTGCAGCGCTGGAAACAAGATATGTTCTTTTCGGAGGCTGACCGATCACTGTTATATCGTCAGGAATTCCTTCAGGTGTGTCTCCGCCTTCGGGAACCAGGAGATAATCGCCTGAACCGGCTATGCTTATAAGTGCGTAATCACCATAGTATGAAACAGCATACTGAGTTGCATGCTTAAGTTCCAT
>JAEEHY010000356.1 GCA_016281085.1 Lachnospiraceae bacterium | reverse complement strand
CCGTTGATGACAGGCGTGAGGCTTCCGTCTGCTTCACGATGAAGGCTTCCCCTGTAACCGTCGGCAGTATACAGGAACATGTACTCTGTTTCGTATATGTCGGAAACGAAGGTGACTATCCCGCGAAGACGATATGAAGTAAGTGAGAGACCGGTTTCCTCATAGACCTCACGGAGCAGGCATTCATCAGGACTTTCGCTCTCTTCGAATTTACCGCCGATGCCGAGCCATTTTCCCTGACTCTGATCATTCTCCTTTTTTGTTCTGTGAAGCATCAGATAGTTGTGGCCTTCTTTGATGTAGCATAGAGTAGTATTTTTCATCGTGTTGTCAGTCCTTTCGCTGTCGTGCTTATCCTGTTATCTTTGTTGCCCGTGTGTTTCCGCATCCTTTTACTGCTGTGTCGTTCCGCCTTCTTTATGCTTCGCAATGGATTTCCTGAAATAAATTGCCTGTATTCGTTTTGTGAAAAATGAGATGCACGGTCCACCTATAAGTATCGAAACCGGGGTAACTATCCCTATGGTTCCTCCTAGCAGGAAGCCGAGAACGGTAAGTCCAAGATCGAAGATGATCTTCACGATCTTCATGTCTTTATGGGTTATATTGCACAGCCACAGCATGACGCCGGTAAAAGCATCCACACCGATATCGATGGCTATATATATGCCGAGTCCGATATAAAGTGTAAGGAGACCAAGCGCAGAAATCAGTACACGAATATAAGTAAAGTCATTTAATATGATATGTTCCCACAACATGGAGCCGAGGTTTGCGAAAGTGCCGTACATTACTATATATATGATACTTCCAAAGCTGACGTATTTACGGTCGGCAAACCACAGAAACAGTGAGAGTATGAAGCTGACTATAAGAGAGGCGGTTCCAATCTGGCCGCCGGACAGCCTGAGCACGTTACGGATTCCGTCGTAGAACAATCCGATAGAATCCATTCCATAAGAGGCATAATTAATAAAGCCGCATCCCAGTCCGCACAGGACTGCGCCGATCACTGCAAGGATTATGTCGGTTACAGATGGTAACTTTATTTTCTCGAGCATGTGCATTTCCTCTTTGCCGAATTTAGGAGTTGGTGCAATATGTTTGATCTGTCGCCACTTATTAAACCTGATGCAATACTCTAACCATGTGCAACATGTTTAATCCGCCGCAACTGCCTCGTACAACGCATTACATCCCTCAACTATATCATCATATGCGCTTTTAAAATCACGCGTAAACCAGGGGTCGGAAATATCCCTTGGGTTGTCCGAGTAATCGAGGAGGCGCTTGACTTTGCCTGCCGGATCGCCGCCTAACATGTTTATCATGGTCCGTATATTCATCTTCTCCATTCCGAGTATCAGATCATATTTATCATAGTCGCTTCGCCTGAGCTGTGTAGCATGCTTGCCTGACACATCGGTAATTCCGTGTTTCCTAAGCTCTTCACGTGCGGGCGGATAAACCGGATTCCCAACGCCGTTCCATATCTCTTCATCCGAGGTCGCAGCCGATGCGATATAGAAATCCTGTTCATGTCCCTTTTTCGTTACCAGATCCTTCATTATGAATTCCGCCATTGGTGAGCGGCAGATATTTCCGTAGCAAACAAATAAAATTCTTGTCATATTAAGAAAACTCCGTCTTTGAAATTTACAGAAAAATTATATCATGGAGCAGTTCTTTTGGCTATTGAATATTGAGTTGGAAGAAATGTTCCCTAACATATTTTACACTATGGAATAGCGAATTTCATCAGAAATTCGTTATTCTATGATATAATACATTGTATAGCAGATCGGTAGTGTAAAGCAGAGTATGAAAGGTGCGATTATGAAAAGATTTACGGTAAAGACAATAACAGCCGGTGCGATGCTGGTTGCGCTGGGAGTGATATTTTCATTCCTGCGTATCCCTTTGACAAACATTACGGAGATCACGCTTACAGGCATACCGGTTGCCGTAGGTGGATTTTTCTTCGGCCCCATAGTTGCTGCTGTGATCGGTGCACTTATTGACGTGCTCGGGTTTTTCGTGCACCCGGTAGGGGCGTTCTTTCCGGGATTTACGATCAGCATGGCCGTGACGGGTGTGATCTACGGTGGTTTTCTGTGGCGGAAATGGTGGACGAGGGAAGATGGACAGGGTATCTTGTTTAAGAAAAATACCGGTCTGTTGCTTCGTGTTGTAATTGCGCATTTTCTGAAGACTGTTCTTATAAGCCTGATCCTGAATGTTATCTGGCTGAGCATATTCTATGGCATGCCTGCCGAAGCTGTTTTTGCCGGAACGATTGTAAAAGAGGCGATCAATTTTACTATCGAGGTAGCGCTTATTTTCCTGATAATACGCGCTCTGTACCGTTTGAGGATCTGAAACAGGGTTCTGCCTGTGTTTTACTTTGTTTCGGGGTTTTCATATAGTGAAAATGGAAGTATAATATTACAGTAAGCTGTTTTTGTGACATTCATATTTGGAAGTGTAAAGCTGAATATGAAAGCAGAGAACCGTCATAAGGAATCCTCCGCTTTGCGGTACCCCTTATGACAATTTATGAGAGGTATCATTATGAAGACTATTCGTATCAAGATCATTCTGGGAATCATTCTTTGTTCACTTCTTACAGCCCTGATCGTCGGACTGCTTTCCATCAGGTCGACCATGAAGATTTCCGAGGAAGATTCGACACGGAGTATGATCAACCAGAGTGCGGCTGTATCCAATGAGCTGGAATCGACCATACTGAGAGTCGAACAGTCGGTTAATATTCTGGCAGAGATAGTCAGGAGCGGCCTTAGCGAGAGAAGATTTTTCGGTGATAAGAATTATTCGGACGCTTATACCTATGAAGTAATGGATCAGGTATATCGATTTGCGGAGCATACGGACGGAGCGATCACCTGTTATATCCGTTACAATCCGGAATACTCAAATCCCACATCCGGATGTTTCCTGACAAGGGACAATCTGTCGGATCCTTTCCAGGAGGTAACTCCCACTGATTTCACAATGTATGAGCCGACAGATCTTGAGCATGTTGGCTGGTATTACATACCTGTTCAGAATGGTGCGCCCCTCTGGATGGATCCTTATCTTAACAGCAATATAAATGTATATATGATTTCCTATGTTGTTCCGCTTTATGCACAGGACGGTACTTCGATAGGTATAGTAGGAATGGATATTTCCTTTAAAGCACTTACCGATGAAGTGGAAAACCTGTCACTCTTCGATACAGGTTACGGCATTATAACTAAAAAGGATGGAGAGATTCTTTATCATAAGAATATGGAGCCCGGAAAGAATATTTCCGAACTCGACAGCTCGCTGGCAGGAGCAATTTCACTTATATCTTCAGACAGTGGTTCCGATACGGCATATGAGTATAAATACAACGGTGTTAAAAAGATGCTTGTATCAAATCCGTTGCATAACGGAATGGTTCTTTTGCTGACTGCTCCGAAATCGGAGATCTATGCGGAATCATACTCACTTTTGTACACTATTCTAGGTGCGATAGTGCTTGCGATACTGGTAAGTGCTTTCGTGGGATTCTTTGTAGGAAACGGGTTGTCCAAGCCCATTCTTGTACTGACGGATATCATCGGACAGACAGCGAAGCTGGATCTGAGAGGCAACGACGGTGGGAAGGATCTTATGTCACACAGGGATGAGATCGGACAGATGGCCAACGGGGTCAGCGACATGAGAGCTTCATTCCGTGATATGGTAAGTTCATTTGTGAACGTGGAGCATACCATATCGGGCAGTATCGATGAACTGGATACCATCATGAGGGAGAATAATTCCCGTACCGATGACAATAATACCGAGACCGGACATCTTGCTGAGGGAATGAAGGTGGCTGCGGGTAATACAGCACAGATAGTTCATAACGTGGAAGAGGCAAGGCATCAGACCAGGGAGATCTATGATCTTGCTGTCAGGAGTGAGGAGGATTCGAGAGAGATACAGAACAGAGCGGGTGAAATGGAACATCGGAGTACCATGTCCAGTGAAAAGACCCATCAGATGTATGTCATCATGAAGTCAAGGAGTGATCAGGCCATTGAAAAATCAAAAGCTGTAAACCGCATTAACGAGCTTACGGATGATATAAAGAGCATATCCTCCAATACCAATCTTCTTGCATTGAACGCAAGTATCGAGGCCGCACGTGCGGGAGATGCGGGACGCGGCTTCGCGGTTGTTGCCGATGAAATAGGAGCACTTGCCGCCCAGACACTGAATACGGTCGACAATATCAGCGGTATAGTGGATGAGGTCTCCGATGCAGTATCCAACCTGAACGAATGTATTGCCGAGCTGATGACTTTCCTTGAGGAAACGGTACTTACGGACTACGGTATGTTCCGGGATTCGGGAGCACGATACAGAGAGGATGCGGATTACTTTATTGATGTTATGTCCCGTGTACGTGCCGGCACGGATACACTTGAGAGTCATATAGAAGAAATAGTATCGGCAACAGACGACATAAACGGAATGACAGGTAACTCCGCTGAACGTATCAATGATATAGCTGAGAGATCCAATGAAATGCGTATTTCCAATGAACAGGGTTACAGGAAGCTTCAGGATGCCCGTGAGGCTGTTAGGGAGCTTGTGGAGATCACATCGAGATTTAACTGGAACTGAATATCTGAATGAACCGGGAATTGGATATTGAAATGAAACAGAGGACGGAATGAAGCGGAAACCATTCTCTGTTTCATTTACCCTTGACATATCCACAAAATGTGGTAGAATTTCGATTGAGGTTAGCATAAGCTAATTGGAAGCCAGGGGGAGATATGATCAGGATCTAAACAGGCGGCTGTTTTGATGGGTGACAGCTGCTGTGGAGGAAAAAGATGAGAAAAACAGGATTGTTGGCATGTGTGCTTTCGGTTACGGGCTTGATCGGTGCCGGATTTTTAATGACAGCCTTCATGGGCAAGGCGGCATCCTTCAGTACAGGAACTGCGGCATACAGAAATATAGCGGAGAATGTTGAGGCGACGGGAGACGTGCACGGAGAGAACAGTAAGACTTATTACTCCAATGTGACGGCTCCCGTTAACTATTATGAGCTGTCGGTCGGTGATGAAGTAAAGGGTGGAACAATGGTGGTCGGCTATGATCTTGAGGATCTTATGACCGTGAGGGAGCAGGCCGAGCTTACAGCGAAATCGGCCGAGAATACAATGAATGGCCAGGTTAAGGCAAGCGATAACAACCAGGCGAAGTTCAACAAGGCGGCTTCCGATATTGAGGTATACAGGAATACCTATGCGCTGTTCAGGCTGGCCAATGATTACATAAATCAGGGACAGTATCAGGATAATTGGGATACAAGCTGTATTGCGGCAAGCCTGAACAAGGACATTGCAGAAAAGACCGGTTCGGTCAATGCCATGAGCGCCGAGCTTGAAAAGCTTCAGCTTCAGCTGACAGACCCGGAGGTTTTGGCTGATGAGAACAGATATAAAGAAACGGTTGACAATATTAACAGAACAGCGGATAAGCTTGAAGAATTGTCCAGGGATATAGGTAATCTGCAGTCAGATCTTGCAGGTCTGCCTCCGACAAATCTTTCGCCCGAAGAATATGCCACAACTGTTATAAACGGTAACTGGATGTCTGATATCATGCGTAACTGGACCGAAACATCCACTCTGAAGAATACATACGAGAACCAGATCCTTAATTCGTATCAGAAGGAGCAGCTGCGTAATTCCTATGACCTGTCAGCTCTCAGTGTGGGGACCGCAGAGGAGAACCTTACGAAGGCAAGTGCGGGTGTGAGTGCAGAGTTCGACGGAATAGTCACGGAGAGCTACATTAAAACGGGTTCGGTTGTGAGCAAGGGTACACCGCTGTTCACGGTTGAGAGCAGCAGGGATATGAAGGTTGATGTCGGTCTGTCCAAATACGATATAGGCAAAGTCAGTGTCGGGCAGAAGGCCGACATAGATATTGCGGGAAGAGTGTATACCGGCAGTGTTACCGAGATAAAGAGACTGGCTGAGAATAAGAATTCGGATAAAGCCAAGGTTACTGTCTGTGTCAAATTCGATGAACCCGATGAGGGTGTGTATATCGGGATCGAAGCAGACGTCAAGATATATACGGAAGAGAAACAGGGTGCACTGGTGATTCCGATAGAGGCTTACTACGCAGATGATGCCGGTGATTACTGCTACATAATAAAGGATGGTGTCGTGGAGAAACAGTATATCACAACAGGTGTCGAGGCCGATGATGTTATCGAGGTTGTCATGGGACTCAAAGAAGGCGATACGGTCATAACCGATGCCGTCACCGATGAGCAGATAGGTAAAAGGGCAGAGAGTAAATAACGGAAAGTAAACAGCAGGTAAAGCTATGTTTAAAAAGAAGAAAAAACCGGAAAATGAGATAGAGATCGTAGATCTTGATGAAGAAGATGCACAGGAAGATATTCACACTGTGATAGAGTTCGTCGGGGTATGCAAGAAATATTCGCAGGGTGAGAATGATTTCTATGCTCTTAAGGATGCGAGTTTTTCAATAAATGAGGGTGAGATGGTTGTTATCCTGGGACCTTCGGGAGCCGGTAAGAGCACACTGCTCAACCTGCTTGGAGGAATGGATTCGGCCTCGGGAGGACAGATACTTTTCGACGGCTCGGATCTGACAACCTTCAGCGACAATCAGCTGACACATTACAGGGCGCAGAATGTGGGCGTCGTCTTTCAGTTTTACAACCTTATTCCGACACTGACGGCTTATGAAAATGTTGCCCTTATGAGAGATATAAAGGACAATACGCTCGATCCCGCGAAGGCGCTGGAGGCGGTGGGGCTTAAGGAGCATATGCATCAGTTCCCGTCTCAAATGTCAGGTGGCGAGCAGCAGAGAACCTCGATAGCGAGAGCGGTCGCCAAGAACCCGAGGCTCCTTCTGTGTGACGAGCCTACAGGAGCTCTTGATACAGGGACCGGCAAGGAGGTTCTGAAGCTGCTTCAGGAAATGTGCAGAGATAAGAAGCGTACCGTTGTGATGGTAACACACAACAGTCTGTTTGCGGATATAGCAGACACTGTAATAAGAGTCAAGAACGGCGGTATCGAGAGCATAGTACACAATGAAGATCCGAAGGATGCAAACGAAGTAAACTGGTAGAAGTCGTAAGTAACGGTTAAGAAATATGCTGATTAAGAAAATGTGGCGCGACCTGATCAAGAACAGGACGCAGTTTATAGCGATATATCTCATGTCTCTTTCGGGACTGCTTATCTTCGTCGGAATAGACGGCGAGAGTGCGGGCGCGGCAAGAGCTGCGGAAACGTACTATAAACAGTACAATTTGTGCGACATATGGGTGCAGGGTGCCGGCTTTTCCGATGATGAGGTAAGGAAGGCTGATAAGGTCACGGGTGTTAAGGATGTTGAGAAACGCCTGACTCTTACGGGAACTGCCAATACGCTGTCGGGTGATGATACTTTCATGTACATCAATTTTCTGACCACGAATGAGATCAACAGACTCATGCTTTATGAGGGAGAGCCATATGATGAGAATGAGGAGGGTGTGTGGCTTGAAGAGTGGTTTGCAAGGACCAACCGGATAAAAGTCGGTGATGATTTCACCGTTAAGATAGACAGTATGCAGATAGATACAGTGGTCAGGGGCATAGTGGATGCTCCGGATTACGTTTATTATGTGTCGGAAGCCGATGTGATGTATCCGAATTACTATAAATGCGGACTTGCCTTTATGTCTCCCCAGATGTATCCGGATCCGGAGAACATTATATACAACCGGCTTATAATTGATGTACGTGAGGATATGGCTGATGATGACAGTATAAGTGTCATTAAGGATAAACTTAAGAATACCTTTGACAGAGATGATATCGCCATTACGGACAGACATCAGGATCTGAGCTTTGCAACGTTTGATGCCGAGATAAAACAGCATCAGTCGATGGGATTCCTGTTCTCGGTTGTATTCTTTTCCATAGCACTGCTCGGAATTGTTACGACCATGGCCAGGGTTACGGCCAATCAGAGGACGCAGATAGGAACGCTCAAGGCTCTGGGTTTCTCTAAGATCGAAATAACGGTTCATTATGTTTCCTACGGTTTTGTAATAAGTCTTCTGGGCTGTATCAGCGGAGCTGTCATAGGATATCTTACGATCCCTCCATGGATTCTCGGTATGTTTGAGGGTAGTTATCTTATGCCCGGACTCAAGGGAGTGCTTACACAAAAATCAGTGATCTTTACTATACTTTCAGTACTGGCAGCTACCATGGTCGGTTTTTTTACCTGCCGTAAGGAACTTAAGGATCCGCCGGCAGTTACGCTCAAGCCTCCGGCACCGAAAAAGGTAAGGCACAGTGCGCTGGAGAGAAGCAGGCTGTGGCTTAAGCTTGATTTTTCCACGCAGTGGAACATAAGGGATGTATTCAGGAATAAGTTAAGGAGCCTGATGGGAATCATGGGCGTAACGGGATGTGCGATGCTTCTGTGCTGTGGCTTCGGTACCTTTGATTCGATCGACGGGCTTATCGATAAGATGTATGGCGAGCTGATGACTGCGAACAACAAGGTGATGCTGAGTTCCGAAGCGGACTACGGCTATGCCTATGATCTGTGTGCAAGCCTTAAGGGACAGATGATAGAGGAAACTGCCGTTGAACTGGCTTCGGGCGATGTCAAGAAGAGTGGTTCGGCTACGATAGTAGGCAAGGGTAATTACATGCATATACAGGACATGAAGCTTAAGCCGGTCAAGCTCAACAGGAACGGTGTTGCCATAACATACAAGATGGCAGGTCTGCTTAACGTTAAGGAAGGCGACTACGTCAAATGGCATCTCGTCGGAGACGATGAGTGGCAGTACACACGTATTGCGCAGATATACAGAGATCCGTCGGTTCAGGGTCTTACAATGACAAAGGATGTGTATGAGTCGCTTGACTATACCTTTAAACCTACGGCAATACTTACCAACATGAGTGTTCCGGCGGATATAACCGACGAGGATGAGGTGACTACAGTGCTTAATGTAGCCGATATGAAGAAGTCATTTTCGGAAACCATGGAAATGATGAATGCCATAGTGTTCATCATGGTGGTCGCCGCAGTATTCCTCGGACTTGTGGTACTGTATAATCTGGGCGTGCTCTCTTTTGTGGAAAAGACAAGGGAGGTTGCGACTCTTAAGGTGCTTGGTTTTAAATCCCGTGAGATAAGAAGAATACTCCAGAAGCAGAATATATGGCTTACGGTCATCGGGATAGCTGCGGGTCTGTATGCGGGTTGGGGTATGCTCTATATCATATGTACTACGGTCTCGGATACCCTGGATATGTATCCGGTGCTGTATTTTCAGACATATCTTTATACAATTGCAGGTACATTTCTTGTGTCCGTTACGGTTAATTCCATGTTTTCGGGCAAAGTCAAAACTATTGACATGGTCGAAGCCCTCAAGGGTGTCGAATAAGGTGTTTCACCTTGTATTACATGTTGTTATGAGGTACAATTATCTTGGTTTGTTATGTTATGGTCTGTCTTTGTGAATTATGATTCGGAACGGGACATGACCGAACGACAGGGAGAGGTTATATGAAATCGATTCAGACCAGGATAGTACTTATCATTGCATCGATAATGATCGTGGTCACGGTAGCGTTTTCCGTTACGGCAACCATGCGTACGAATAAAATACTGGATGAGGATTCGGGCCGGATACTGAGCCTTACTGTGGATCAGAATGTACGTGATCTGGATGCGATGCTTTATTCAGTGGAGCAGTCCGTCGAAACGATATACAATTACGCGGAGAAACGTGCCGAAACCTACAGGGATTTTCTGACTGACGAGGAACAGCGCAGGCAGTTCAATTACGATGTATCCGAGCTGGGCAAGAGTATTGCCGAGACGACTCCGGGTGCAATGACTGTCTACCTCCGTTATGATCCGGAGGAATTCGGTCCAAGGGAAGGTTTCTGGTATACCATAAACATTGACGACGGTTCGTGGGATCTGGCCGAACCCACAGATCTGAGTCTGTATGAAGAGGATGACCTGGAACACGTTGGATGGTATTATGTTCCGATGGAGACCGGGAAGCCCATGTGGATGAATCCGTATTTCAATCAGAACCTCGGTATTGACATGATATCCTACGTCATTCCTTATTTCCACAACGGGAATATCGTAGGCGTGATCGGCATGGATATAGATATCAGCATGCTCAGGGAATTTGTTGAGGGAATACATCTGTACAACAGCGGCCGTGCATATCTGCTTTCGTCTCAGGGGGATATAATCTTCCATTTTGATTTTCCGGACGGTATGAGCAGCAAGGATCTGACCGATAATCTCATGCCATTTGTCAACAGTGTTCTCGGTAAGCCCGTGAATGAGATCAGGGTTGTTAAGGGAATAGACGGGATCACCCGTAAAGTCATAACAATGAAGCTGCGTAATGGTATGGTCCTGGGACTTGATGCACCCGTGAATGAGATCAATGTTCCGCAGATAACATTAAGACGTCAGCTTCTGTTCATTTCCCTGGTAATACTTGTCATGGCGATAGCTGTATGCCTGACATGGATAAGGACGGTTATCGCACCTCTCAAACGCATGACACAGGTGGCGGAGCATTACGCCAAAGGTGATTACAGTGACATAATGAATACCGACAGTACGGACGAAATAGGTATCCTTTCGAATGCGCTTCAGACAATGTCCACTTCGCTTAAGAATCAGATAGAGGTTGCGGATGCGGCCAATCAGTCAAAGAGTATATTTCTTGCCAATATGTCGCATGAGATCCGTACTCCCATCAATGCGATCCTGGGCTTTGATGAAATGATACTTCGTGAGAGCAAAGAGAGCACTATCAGGGAATATGCGGCAAATATCAAGAACAGCGGAAAGACACTGCTCTCGCTCATAAATGAGATCCTTGATATCTCCAAGATAGAGTCGGGCAAGCTGGAAATAGTACCGGTTGAATATGATGTGAAAGCATTTCTTAACGATATGCTGGATATGATCGAATTTCATGCGATCGAGAAGAAGCTTTCCGTATTCTACGATATCGACAGTGATATCCCTTCAAAGCTGTACGGCGATGATATACGTCTGCGTGAGATATTCACCAATCTTCTTACAAATGCGGTAAAGTACACGCAGCAGGGCAGTCTTACGCTGGCTGTCAAAAAGATATCATCGGATGATTCCAAGGTGCGTCTGCACATATCGGTAAAGGATACCGGAATAGGTATCAGGGAAGAGGACAAAGATCAGTTGTGGGATACTTTTAAAAGGCTCGACCGGGAGCGCAACAGAGGTATTGAAGGAACGGGTCTGGGACTTGCGATCACACATAAGTACATTGAAATGATGGGGAGCAGTCTGAAACTTGACAGTATTTACGGACAGGGTTCTGATTTCAACTTTGATATAGATCAGGGGATCGTTGATCCTTCACCCATAGGTGATTTCAAACAGATCCGCTCAAGCTTCCGCAGAAAGGTCGATGTTTATAAGGAGGGCTTCAAGACCACGGGTGCCCACATCCTTGTCGTTGATGATGTTCAGCTGAATATTATAGTCATCAAGGGACTGCTTAAGAACTCGGGGATAAAGATCGATACAGCACTTAGCGGAGAAGAGGCACTCGAAAAGATGCGTGTGTTTAAGTATGACCTTGTATTCCTGGACCATATGATGCCTGAAATGGACGGTATTGAAACTCTTGATAGGATCGTTGCCGATGAGGAAATAGACAGTGACAATACACCGGTGATAGCATTGACGGCAAATGCGATATCCGGTGCACAGAAGATGTATCTGGAACACGGCTTCGCAGACTATCTCAGCAAGCCTGTAAACCCGGTCATGCTTGAAAATGTACTGATCAAATTCCTTCCGGATGAGAAGATAATAATGGGGAAATAAGTACTTGTGTGAGAGAAGGGTGTTAAAGTGACAAAAACCTTAATTTTGCTTGCACGAAAGACCATAAAATAATACAATTGTATATATAAATTTATAGTAACTGTTCAGAACAGCTCACGGGGGTCGCAGACGTATGTCAATTCTTACAGCGATATTGATCGCAGGATATATAATACTGTGCGCGTTTTTTTTCTACCGCAGGAATAAGGAGGCTAAGAAGCAGGTATCTTCCGGGTTTCAGACGGAGATCCTAAAGAGGATACTTGAGCAGGTGGGGGCTTCGGACAATCCGGAGAAGTGTATTCAGGCCGTACTTGACAGTGCCGGACAGGAGCTTAAGGTAGACAGGATATTTATATTTGAGGATTCGCATGACGGAACCTACTGCAATACATATGAGTGGTGCCGGGAGGGTGTTGAATCCAAGATGATAGAATTCTCATTTATTCCGTATGAGGGATTTATTGACAAGCTGTTTGCCGGTGTATCAGAGAAGACGGGATGTGCCGTTGCAAAGGATATAAAGAAGCTTCATGGGACCAATGAGAGGCTTGAGGAGCTTCTTACCGAATTCAAAGTAGACAATGTTATCGCGTCGCCGCTTGAAGCGGGTGGAGAACGTCTCGGTTTCTGCGGTGTTGAGAATGTAGAGGATGCATCGTGGATAGACGGGGTATCACAGATCATCCGGCTGCTCAGCTTTTATTTCGGTCAGCTCATATTACAGAGGAATAACAACAGGACACTACTGCAGTACAGCTACAGTGACCTCATGACGGGTGTCGGCAACCGCAGGGCATTTGAGCAGTTTGAGGTTGAGGAACTTAACCGTGGCGGAACATACGGGTATGTTATGTGTGACATAAACGGACTTAAACAGGTTAATGACAACAGGGGACATGAAGCCGGAGATGCCATTATCAAGGACGTTGCATCGATACTGTCATTTATATTCGGTGAGAACCGCGTATACAGGATGGGCGGTGATGAGTTCGTTGTATTTTCCTTTGTCGATAATGAAGAGGAATTAAGGAAGCATATCCGTAGTGTCAAAGTTATGCTTAAACATAAGAATATAAGCGCTTCTATAGGTTATGTGTTCTGTAACAACGGGAATATTCCGTACAGGGAAGTCAAGATAAAGGCTGACAAGCTTATGTATGATGCGAAGGAAGAGTATTACAAGGGAGTTAACGATCGGAGGATCCGCAGGTGAAATATTCACATAAGGTTGACAGAAACGGCATGCAGAGGGCTGTTCATATAATAATCGGTATAGTTATAAACGTTGTAATGAACTTCATTACGCACAGATCAGGTCTGCCGATATATCTTGATACGATCGGAACGTTTGGGATGACGATAATCGGAGGTGTATATCCCGGAATAGTTACGGCTGTTGCCACCAATGTGGCTTGCAGTATGTTTAATCACGAAGCGATCTATTTCTCGTTTGTTCATGCATTTATAGCTATCTTTGCCGCTTGGTTTATCAGAAAATACACTCTGAAGCGCCCGGGGAAGATAGCTGTCTTTATTATTGGCGCAGGTATTTTCAGCGGCGGTATCAGTGCACTTGTCCAATGGTTTGTTCTCGGTGGTCCTCAGGATGCTTCGGTCGCGGATCTTATAAGGACGTTACATGTTTTTCCGCGCTTACCGGTCTTTCTTGCGGTCAATATGCTCCTTAATATCTTTGATAAGGGATTTTGTTTGATAATAGCCATATTTGCTCTGAAGTTCATGCCGGAAGAGAAGAAAAAAGCCATAAGAGACAGCGCATGGAAGCAGAGTCCGTTGCCGGAAAGTGAGCTTGAACGCATAAGGGGGAGAGATAAGGGGTTAAGGCATTCGGTCCAGTCCAGGTCGTCACTTACACTTGTCGGTATTTCGTTTCTTCTTGTGATAATAATGGGCAGCATATGTGTAAGGCTCTACTTTGATAATCTTAAGAAGGAGAGGACACTCAGTGCTATCCATGCTGCGGAGTTTGCCGCTGAAGTAGTGGACGGTGACAGGATAGGTGAATTCATAAGAAACGGTTATGATACGCTTGGATATACTGAAACAAGAAATCTGCTGTACAACATAAGGAACAGTGCAACCGGTGTTGAATATCTGTATGTGATCAAGATAGAACCTGACGGATGCCGTTTTGTTTTTGATCTTGAGACAGAAGATGTTGAAGCCTATTCGCCGGGCGATAAGCTCGAATTTGAGGAGGCCTTCGAACCGTATCTGCCTGCCCTTTTTGAGGGTGAGAAGATAGAGCCCATCGAATCGGATGATATTTCCGGGTGGGTTGTTACGGCATATTGTCCCATACGAGACAGGAACGGCAGGACAACGGCCTATGCCGGAGCAGATGTTTCACTTGACTATACGGCATATTATTTGCGTATTTTTGCAGCCAAGGTTGTTTTGGTCATGGCGGGATTCTTCATGCTTGTACTTTCCTATGGTTTGTGGTCAACAAATGTATACACGGTATTTCCGATAGGAAGTATTACATCATGTATCGTCAGGTTCGCCAAATCGGGAGACAGCCAGGAGAGACTCGATGAGAACGTTAAGAAGATACGTTCACTTGATATACATACCAATGATGAGGTGGAGATGCTCTACAAGGCGCTCTGTGAACTGACTCTTAATCAGGCCGAGCAGATGCGTGCGATAAGGCATTATACAGAGACTACAGCCAAGATGCAGGACGGTCTTATCATTACGATGGCGGATATGGTCGAGAATCGTGACTCCGATACGGGCGCCCATATTCAGAAGACTGCAGCGTATGTGAAGATAATAGTTGAGGGGCTTAAGAAGAAGGGTTATTACCTTGAAAAGATCACACCGAAGTTCATGTCGGATGTGGTAAGGTCGGCGCCTCTTCATGATGTCGGTAAGATCAACATTCCCGACGAGGTTCTTAACAAGCCCGGTAAGCTGACGGATGAAGAGTACGCTATAATGAAGACTCATGCAATAGCAGGTAAGAGGATAATGGAAAATGCCATAAGTACGATCCACGGGGAGAATTATCTCAAGGAAGCAAGAAACATGGCTGCATATCATCATGAACGCTGGGACGGCAAGGGATATCCGGAAGGACTGCACGGTGAGGTAATTCCGTTGTCGGCGCGTATCATGGCAGTTGCTGATGTGTTTGACGCACTCTCATCTCCGCGTGTGTACAAGCCTGCTTTCCCGCTTGAGAAAGCCCTTTCGATAATACAGGAGGGATCGGGAACGCAGTTTGATCCCAAGTGTGTCGAAGTGTTTATGGATAATCTGACAGAGGTCAAGGTAATACTTAAGAAATATAATCAGGATGTCTGATGGAAAAGAGACTGTAATGGCTTTTAAAGGATTAAGTTTAAAACTTGCGGCTGCTTTTGCCACTTCCGTATTTTTAGCTGCGGGAGTATTTACATTTGCGCCTGTATATGGCGCTGCAACTGAACCGCCACCGCCGCGTACAGAAAAGGATACGGTACATGGTATCGGCGGAGGATATGCGGCTTCCGGACAGATTGAAGGTGCGGGATACAGTGCCCAGCTGTATGATGCGACAAGCGGGCTCCCGACTTCCGATGCCAATTATATACTTGGAGCAACAGACGGTTATATGTGGATAGGTGCATACAGCGGGATAATCAGATATGACGGTTCCGTGTTCGAAAGACTTACCACGGTTGAAGGATTAACAAGCGGAAGAGGTCTGTTTGAGGACAGTAAGGGGCGTATATGGATCGGAACCAATGATAACGGAGTGGTTGTTATTGATAGGGCTGAGAGTACGCATTTGACCTATAAGGAGGGTCTTGTTTCATCATCCATCAGGGAATTTGCCGAGGACAGATACGGAAATGTTTATATCGGGACTACAGCCGGAGTCGATTATGTTGATGATGAAATGACGGTTCATCACATAGATGATGCCAGAGTCAATGATGAGAGAGTGTTGAAGCTCGAAACGGATTTCGCCGGAGTTATATACGGACATACAAGAAGCGGCAAGGTATTTACCATATCAGACGGTAAAGTTGATAAGTGTTACGATGGGGCGGATCTTGGTATAGGTAATATTACAACGATCCTTATAAGAGAAAATGACCCCGGTAAAATATGGTACGGTACAGCGGATTCAACCGTATATTACGGTTGGTTCGGAGATAAGGCGGACAAGCTCAGGATGATAAATGTTTCACCCTGTGAGAGTGTTCACTGGATGAATTACGATTGTGGCAAGGTATGGGTATCATCAACCGACAGTTTGGGTTTTTTGGATAAGAGTTACAGTTTTAATGTTATCGATGATCTGCCTGTAACGAGTGGTATTGAAATGGTTACTTCCGATTATCAGGGGAACCTGTGGGTTGCTTCATCATCGCAGGGCGTAATGAAGATAGTTACCAGTAATTTCAGCAATCTTACCGGAAAATCGGGACTTCCCGATGAGGTTGTCAATGCGACCTGCATCCATGACGGTAAGCTGTATGTCGGTACAGAAACAGGTCTTAGGATCATTGACGGCGAAACTCCGGTAGAGAAGGATCCTCTTATCGATTATTTAGGAGATACCAGGATAAGATGTATCATGGAAGATGTGAACGGAAATCTGTGGCTGTCATCGTTTACACATGATCTTGGACTGGTCTGTCTTAAGAAGGACGGAAGCATTAAGGCATATACAACAGATGACGGTATGCCGGGGAATGAGATAAGATGTACCGGTGCCTGCAGTGACGGTTCAGTTATAGTGGGAACCAATACAGGTCTGGCAGTGATCAGGGATGATAAGGTAGTGACATCCTTCGGAGCAGATTCCGGAATGAGGAATACTGTGTTCCTTACGGTTGCGGAAGGTCCGAACGGTATCATATATGCAGGAACCGATGGGGACGGAATGTATGTCATAAATGGTACTGATATAGAAGTCATAGGACGCGATCAGGGTCTTACCTCTGATGTTATCATGAGGATAAAGAAGGATGAGGATAAGGGTATATACTGGGTAGTCACTTCCAACTCAATACAGTTCATGAAGGATGGAGTTCTGGCTCAGGTCACGACTTTTCCTTACAATAACAATTATGATGTTTACTATGATAATGAGGACAACCTGTGGGTGCTGTCATCATTCGGAGTATACAGTGTAAGCAAGGAACAGATGCTTAACGATAATGTTACCGACTTTAAGCTGTACACGATAGCCAGCGGACTTCCCGGAACACCGACATCCAATTCATACAGTGCTCTGGATGATGAGGGTAACCTGTATATTGCGGAAAGAAACGGAGTCGGTGTGATCAATATCAACGAACAGTTTGATAATATGTCATATGTTAAGACTGCCATACGCTCCATAATGGTAAATAATCTCAGGGTAATGCCCGGGCCTGAAGGAACATATGCAATTCCGCCGGAACCCGGACGTATCCAGATCACTCCGGCAGTGCTTGATTATACAATGTCGGATCCTCTTGTGCATGTTTTCCTTGAGGGCAGTGATGATGACGGAATTACTGCCGACAGGAGCCGGCTGACATCACTTGAATATACAGGGCTTTCGTACGGTGATTATGTGCTCCATATACAGATACTGGCAAATGACGGTGTGACGGTTATTCAGGATGATCAGTTTAAGATAATCAAGATGCCAAGAATGATGGAACTGCTTGTGGTAAGAGTTCTCCTGCTCGTGCTTCTGTCAGTTGTAGTCGGACTTATCGTATGGCGTGTTATGACAGGGACAGTCATCCGTAAGCAGTATGAGGAGATAAGACAGGCCAGGGATGAGGCTGAGCGCGCCAACAGCGCGAAATCGAGGTTCCTTGCCAATATGTCGCATGAGATAAGAACACCTATAAATACGATCATGGGTATGGATGAGATGATACTGCGTGAGGATGCGGCTGATGTTCCACAGAGATACTTCATGTCCGTAGTCAATTATGCGCTCGATATAAGGAATGCATCCGAATCACTTCTCGGTCTTATAAATGACCTTCTTGATATGTCGAGGATAGAGTCCGGCAAGATGAATCTTGTTGAGCAGGAATATGATATTTCGGAACTTCTGCGTTCGATCGTTTCAATGATAAGAGTACGTGCACAGGAGAAGGATCTGTCCTTTGATGTTACCGTTGATGAAATGATACCGATGCGTCTGTTCGGTGATTCGGGTAAGATAAAACAGATAGTCCTGAATGTTTTGACCAATGCAGTTAAATATACCGATCTCGGTGGCTTTACACTTACGGTCATGCTTGATGAAAGAGAAGACGACAATGCTCTTATAAGATTTGCCGTAAAGGATACAGGCATCGGAATTAAGGAAGAGGACATGGACAAGCTCTTCACAGCCTATGAGCGACTTGATGAGGAGAGGAATTCCGGTATTCAGGGAACAGGACTGGGCCTTGATATTTCAAGACGTTTTGCTGAGCTTATGGGAGGAAAGCTTTCCTGCAACAGTGTATACGGCGAGGGTTCGGAATTCGTTTTTACCGTCAACCAGAGGATTGTTGATGCGACTCCCGCTGGTAAGTTCATCGAGCATGAAGATGAAGGAGTCAAGGGACCTTACGTTCCGATGTTTGTTGCACCCGATGCCGATGTGCTGGTTGTGGATGATAATCCCATGAACTTAAATGTAATAAAAGGTCTTCTTAAGGCAACGAGGATGTTTGTTACAACGGCCGACAGCGGAGAGGAGTGTCTTGAAAAGCTTAAATACGGAACCTTCAATGTTGTTCTGCTGGATCATATGATGCCGGGTATGGACGGAGTGGAGACCGTCGGCTATATAAGAGAGTCATATCCGGATCTTCCCGTATATGCGCTGACTGCCAATTCTACTGCGGGAGAAGAGTATTATCTGGAAAAGGGTTTCACAGGATATCTTGCAAAACCTATTGACAGCAGAGCGTTGGAGACAGCCATTATGCGCCATCTTCCAAGCGAGATGATGATGACTCCGTCGGGTGAAGATATAATAAAGGAGGGTGCAAATGGCAGTCATGAGCTGCCGGGTGACATGCTCTGGATCAAAGACGTCGAAGGAATAAATGCGGATGAAGGTATTAAGAATTCGGGAGGAGCGGCAGCATTTGTCAATTCGGTTAAGCTGTTTTACGATACTATAGATGACAATACATCTGTTATAGAAGATGCGCTTAAGACGGATGATATAAGGCTGTATACGGTCAAGGTTCATTCTCTTAAGACTTCCGCCAGAATAGTCGGAGCTTTGGGTCTTTCGGAGCTTGCTCAGAAGCTTGAGGATGCGGGTAATAAAGAGGACAGAAAGTATATCAGTGACAACAATGATAAGCTGCTTGCGTTATACAGAGCATTCAGGGAAAAGTTCGCAAGGATCGAACCGGCAAAGGAGGAGGCAGGCTCAGATGATAAACAGATGATACAGGAGGATGAACTTAAGGATGCTTACAATGCCCTTAAGGAAGTTATACCGCAGATGGATTATGATGCGGTGGAAATGATCCTGGATCAGGTACACGCTTTCCGACTCCCGGATGAAGATGATAAGAGGTTTGAGGAACTTGATAAGATGCTCAGGACTTTTAAGTGGGATGAAATGGAAGAGCTTATTAAGAATGTAGGCTGAGTCTTTACTTCAGTATTACGGGTAATGGATTTGGGAGATCGATATGGCTGATAAACATGTTATGATCACAGGAGCGAAGGAATCGTTTCTCGTGCGTGTGATGATGAAGAAGACAAAGGATGCCGGGATTGAGTGTATATTCGTTCCCTGGAATGTGGATGATATCAATGCATCTTGGGAAGGTACCGCACTTGTTGTTCTGTATATGGGCGACGAGGAGATGCCTCATGAGAATGTCCTTCATTTCTTTAATGATAAGATGGAGGAAGAAGGCAGCAAGATGATCGTGGTAGGCGATCGTGATGATGTAAGATTCTGCTGCGATCATGTGGAATCCGATCATATCTATACAACCTTTGAACGCCCTGTTGACAATGAGAAGTATGTGAAGACCGTGACTGATTTTCTGAGCAGATTCGTTTCGGGTGAGTTCAGGAAGAGCATACTGATCGTTGATGATGATCCGAGTTATCTGAGCCTTGTAAGGGAATGGCTTAAGGGAACCTACAAGGTGTCTATGGCAAGTTCCGGTCTGCAGGCAATAAAGTGGTTGGGAAAGAATAAGGCAGACCTTATTCTGCTTGATCATGAAATGCCGGTTACTACAGGCCCTCAGGTTCTTGAAATGTTAAGAAGCGATGAGGAGACTAAGTCGATCCCGGTGATCTTTCTTACCGGCAAGAGTGATAAAAACAGTGTCATGGCTGTTGTTGCCTTAAGGCCGGAAGGGTATTTTCTTAAGACGATCGGTAGGGAAGAGCTGCTTGAAAAACTTAGGGATTTCTTTGTTCTGCATAAGCAGGATGTGACGTAAAGGACATTAGACGAAAAGGAATATAAAATGCTTGAGTATTTGATAAGACATCAGCTTAATATAATACTGGTACTATGTGGAATGTGCCTTAATATGGCTATTCTGCTGCTGTTTACGAAGGCGCTTACAACGAAGAGAAGACGCATTCTTATCCTTATGGAATTAACACCCTTGTTTCTTCTGGGGTTTGACCGTCTTGCGTATATTTATGCAGGCGATACGAGCGATATGGGATACATAATGGTAAGGGTAAGTAACTTTGTTGTGTTCTTCCTTACTTCCGAAATAGTGTTTGCATTTAATCTGTATCTTAAGGATCTTCTGACGGATGAGGGCGGTATGGAGGAAATCCCCCGGCTTCTCAGGGTTGTTCAGGTACTTTCTGTCATCGGGATGGTAATGGCTGTACTGGCTGCCTTCACGGGACTGTATTATACCTTTGATGAAAACAATATATATCACAGATCACCAACGTTTCTTCTGTGCTATATTCTTCCCATAGTTGGACCTGTTATGCAGTTTGTAGAGATAAGGCGATACCGTGACAAGATAAACAGGTACATTTATATCTCGCTTAATCTGTTTCTCATAGTTCCCATATGTGCTTCGATCGCCCAGATATTTATCTATGGACTGTCGCTTACCAATATGGCTATGGTGCTTATGTCGATCGGTCTGTATATTTTTGCTTATCTGGATATCAATGACAGGGTAAGGCTGGCACATAAGCGGGAAATGGAGCATCTTGAAGAGAACCGTATCCATATGGAGCGTCTGTTT
>JAEEHY010000355.1 GCA_016281085.1 Lachnospiraceae bacterium | reverse complement strand
GCCGGTGTATATCCTCCATATCCTTAGCATCCCGGGCGGACGGATCGAGTACGGCCACTTCTTCATCCAGAAATCCTTTCGGCAGAAGCATCAGATCGTTGATCGAGGCCGGGAAATGTTTATTGTGAATGATAACGAAGACCAACAAAAGAATTATGGACAATAATTCAGCAACTGCCAGGCCGATCCATATCCCCCTGATCGCATAGAGGTGCGATAACAGAAAGCAGGGTATAACTACAAGGACCAGTTCGCCCATCAGAGAGAAGATCATCGAGATCTTTTTCAGTTCGACCCCCTGGAAATAGGAAATATAGAAGAATTTAATTCCCCATAAAGGAAGTACAAACGCAAAGAGCTTAAAGATAAAGACAAGACTTGCAAGTGTTTCTTCGTGCAGGGAGAATAAAGAGAAAATCGGTCCTGCCGTTAAAAAAACGATGACACCCAACAGTATCATAACGATCACTCCGTAAAAGAATGATGATTTGAAGACCTGTCTGAGACCTTTCAGATCCCTCTTGACCATCAGATTCGATGCGAAAAGGATCGCAGACGAACCGATTGCCGCAGGGATCGCCGTAAGGAAGGATTTCAGGTTGCTGAACAGACTGAAAGCGGACATGGCATACGTGGAGACAAACGAAAGTATTATATAGTTCATGATGATGCTTCTTATAATGCTCATGGAACGGTAAAATGCCGTAAAAAATCCATGCCCGAGCGTTTGGGAAAAAAGTGAAAACCGGATATCGCGAAGCAAAAACTTAAGTTGTGCTTTTTTGCTGAAAAAGTGTATCAGCATTACCATAAATGCTCCCACATAGCTTAGAGATGTGGCAAGTCCGACGGCGAATATCTTGTTTTCGGCGAAATAAACCGCAAGAAAATCAAATAAAACATCAGTCGCGATCGTGACGAACGTGCTGATGCGCACTAATTTGCCTGCTCCGTCCATCTGAAGGACAGGGATCATTAAAGAGGTCAAAATAGAGAACGGCATACCGAGCAGTATTCCCCTTATGTATTGGGCAGTAGGGATGATCAGCTCAGGATTACGGTTAGCTCCGAGAATGCCGGCAAGATCATTTGCGAAAACACTGCCAAGCAACATTAAACATGCCGATATGATAAGGGAAACCATAATGGAGGTTGAAAAGATCTGATTGGCTTTTTTGGTGTTTGCATATCCGATCTCGATGGAGCAGGCGATCTGGGTTCCGCCGGCTATCAGTCCTGCCAGCAGCTTCTGAAATGTCATGATGGCATAAGTCAGGCCGATGGATGCAATTGCAATATCACCCAGATAACCGCTGACGACAAGGCTGTCAATTATAGTCGTGGAAGAGTTTATGATCTCCATGGTAAGCATGGAAATAAACAATGATCTGAACGACAGACGTATATTAGGACTTTCGTTGAAGAAATCTGAAATCTTTTTTGTTATCATAATCTAAACTCCGGCTATATAAATACCGGTCCATTCGTTTTTTTTTCCATTAACTATTCGGAACAGCTATATTTTAAAGTCAGAAAGGTAATGTCATCGAATTGGGGTGCTTCTTCAACAAAACATGAGATAGATCCTTTTATCGCGGAATGTAATTCATTGATATCTGCATATGCTTTCTCATTGAATGTCTGAAGCAGTCTTTCTTCTCCGTAGAAATCCCCGTTGCCGTTTCGGGCTTCTGTGATACCATCAGTATACAGTGTGATCGTATCTCCGGGTTCGAGAATTATTTCTTCGTTTGTTAAAAATGTCTGCTCGAAACAACCCAATACAAATCCGGGATCACACTTTAGATAATGGTAGTTCATATCATGACCGACTACAGGATGGGTGTGTCCTGCGTTGGAGTATACCAGTCGGCCTGTTTCCTTGTCCAATATTGCAAGGAAGCAGGTAACAAACATACATGACTCGTTCCCTATATGGACAGATGAATTGATTTCGTTCAGTATCTGCGAGGGCATCTTATCTGCTGTGGTATAGTCTCTGAACGAGGTGATGGTTTTCATCATGAACATAGCTGCAGGGATACCTTTGCCGGAAACATCCCCGATGAGGATTGCGATATGCTTATCATCTATATCAATGTAATCATAAAGATCGCCGCCAATTTCTTCCGACGTTGTCAGCTCACATAAGATCTCTGCTTCTTTACAGGTAAAGAACCTATACGGCAAAGTGGATAATTGTATTTTGCTCGCAATATCAAGTTCTGTTTTCGTCTTATGATATTCGTTGCTGACTCTGATTTTTTCGTCAAACAGCTGATAGGTACGTTTGTTCAGCAGGTTGGAGACCATAAAGAACAGTGATACTATTGCACTGCGGGGAAGATAGTAGTATATGAACGCCTTAATATACCGGTTGTTCCCGTTCATAAGAAGGTTGTGCAGCAGTTCACGCCTTTTTTTAAAGGTATCGACCGTCACTATCTGGCCGTCTTTAACGATCCCGCCTCCAAGAAGGTTCTGGTCATACTCTCCGAAGTACATACCTAAGTACATGCAGATAAGCATGGAAAAAATTGTTATGATGTAAATGGTTCTGCCGATCCTGGGGTTGTAATAATGGTTTGCGATCAGGATCGCGAATGGCCAGAGCAGAACACCGTGTTTAGGAACAGTGATATTGATCAAAATGATCACAGCCAATAGTGTGAACAGAATGAAATACTTAAAACCGGGGTCTCTGATCTTGTCTGTTTTGGCAAAGAATAAAGGAAGCATTAAAACAACCGACACGACCGGAAATACCACGCAGACGAGCGGTAATAATTCTCTCGGAACCGAAAATATGTCCAGGATATATAAGATAAAGAGTACAAGAGATAATCCTGCGGCTACTGCATTTACATAGCACAACTGTCTGTTTGCATCGGCTTCATTATCATAACGTGATTCAAGATCCAGTTCATTATCCACAGCTGACCTCACAGGTTGTTATCAGAGCTTCTCGACTTTGGCGATTTTATTAAAACCGACCATAGTCAGAACGTCGTATATTAATTCGGGAACCCTGACAATTGAAATATCATCGTATTCCTGCTTCAAACGGACAATAATCCTGAGTCCTGCAGAAGATATATAGTTGAGCTTTTCAAAATCAAGAACGATCGAATTGAAACCTTTGGCATCGAGCAGGGCATCAATTTCTTTTTCGACAGCTCCCACCGTATATGAATTAAGCTCTCCTTCCGGACAGATCGTTAATACTCCGTTATCTAAAGTATGTTTCATAAGGACCTCCTATACTACTGTATCACAATAATAATGGATTTTGACATTTTTTACAAGAAATTACTGCCAAACGACCCAAATAAAAAATCTTATGAGTATTGAAAGGCTGCGATTCTGTAACTGTCGGGCCATGCGTTGTAGATTAACGTAAGTCCGTATTCACAGGCGAGCTTTATGGCGGCTTCGGTGGGTACGGACTTGCTTATCAGTACCGGAATCCCGGACATTATCGCTTTACGGGCCATGTCCTCGGGGATTCTTCCTGTAGTATAGATCATGCACCGGTTCCTGTCTATATTGTTGAGCAGAGCATATCCGACAGCCTTGTCGACTGCATTGTGTCTGCTTATATCCTCAAATTCATGGATCCCGCCATCCGGAGCATACAGATAACAGCTGTGAGTTCCGCTTGTAGTCTTATGCAGCTTCGAATC
>JAEEHY010000354.1 GCA_016281085.1 Lachnospiraceae bacterium | reverse complement strand
TGCCCTCTGACAAATCTGTCAACACCCAGACATCCTAAAAACCAGGTGAAAAGCCATACATATAAATGTTTGTTATATCTTTTTTCCATGATTTCCTCCAATCACTTATGTTTGATCGTGTATGAAACGGTTACATATTCGAATCAACACAACAAAATTATATTCTCTGATGTATTATATGTCAAGTGATATTACATAAGTGATGCCACACATTCAGCCACTTTTTCCATTTTCGCGGTAGGTTCGAAACGGGCAACAACATTCCCTTCGCGGTCTATGATAAACTTGGTGAAGTTCCATTTGATCTCGGGATTGTTCTTGTAATCCTTATCAATCTTCTTAAGCATTGCACTCATTGCCAGGGCGGCAGGACCTTTACCGAAGCCTTCGAAACCTTTCTGTTCCTTAAGATATTTGAAAAGAGGTATGGCATTATCGCCGTTTACATCGGATTTCTTCATCTGAGGGAACCTTGTATTGTACTTAAGAGTACAGAACTCATGAATCTCGTCATCCGTACCGGGTGTCTGTCCTGCGAACTGGTTGCAGGGAACATCAACAACTTCAAATCCCCTGTCATGATATTTCTCATACATTTCTTCGATATCCTTGTAGTGGGGAGTGAAGCCACAACCGGTTGCCGTATTGACTACCATAACCACCTTACCTTCATAATCCTTCATCGATACTTCGCTGCCATCCGGTGCCGTTACACTATAATCATAAAATCCCATTATCCGTCCTCCTCGTATAATATGTATTGCCCCCTCAAAAACAGTCGGCGGCATATCGTCGGAACCATCCTGAATTATGCTTCGCATAATGGTTCCTCCTAAAATTGAAAGTTAAATGCTTTTGACAAATTAGATTGTATCAAATATAAATCTGTTGTCAATAGGATTCTGTGATTTTTTTAAACTTTTGTGATATGCAAATATATGATTTATTCGTATTGGTGAAGCGTTGTTTCTGAATATTTATAAAATTCATAAAAAGATTACAAATATTCTTGCAGTTTTGTGTATTATACACTAAAATAAAAGAGTATCTGTTAATATTTTGGGGAAAAGTGAGGTAGGAGGAATGAAGAAATCAATTCTTAACGATCAACAGGTCAGACGTATTAACAATCTTCTTTTATTGATAGTTGGAATTACATCGCTGTTTGCGATGATAGGACTGATATCGCAGATGGTTAATTCCGGTATGCCGCCAATAAAGAGCATAATTCCGATAATCTGTGTAATAATAAATTTTGTCCTCACAATTGTCTTTTCAAGAAATCAGGATCCGCATTTTCTGCATAAATATGAGGCTGTCGGAATGACGGTCGTATATGCTGCGATGCTGTTATTGTCTGAGACGGGTATTACTTTTCCATATCTTATCCCGACGATGATAGTTATAGTACTGTATCTTGACGGGACAGCAAGTCTGGGAATGGGAATAGCTTTTATAATCCTGAATATCATCAGGGTTATTCAGAATATGATAACATTCAATCCGCAGGATGTTATTGAACAGACAATGGTGGCAATAATCATATCCATCCTCTCTACGGTTGCCTGTATCAAGGGTACACAGTTCCTGAGCAGGTTCATAAGCGAGATCATCGATGAGATAGAGACAGCGGCACTTGAACGTGCACGGGTTACCGAGAATATACTGAAGCTTAGTGATGAAATGACGGAGAATTTCAACACACTCAGCACTGAGCTTAATGAAGTGGGACAGACCTCCAAGCTGGTATGTGATTCGATCGATCAGATAGGACAGGGAAATGAGGAGAACTTAAGCGCGGTAGAGCTTCAGACCAACATGACGAATGAGATACAGTCGCTTCTTAATGAAACGGGTTCGATAACGGCAGATGCGGTTGAAGTATCCGAGACAATGTATGAGATGCTGACAAAGAGTCTTAAGGATATGGAGAGTCTTGTTACACAGGCCATTGAGACAACCGAGGTCGGAAATCAGATGCAGGATGCTGCCGAGAGACAGCAGAAATCTTCAGATGAAGCCATGAACATTACAGATATGATCTTCTCGATTTCGGGTCAGACCAATCTCCTTGCGCTTAATGCTTCAATAGAGGCCGCACGTGCCGGAGAAGCGGGAAGAGGCTTCGCTGTTGTTGCAACGGAAATAAGCCATCTTGCCGATCAGACAAAGGAGTCTACAGAACGTATAACTCAGATACTTAAGGAGCTTACAGATAACGCCGGCGAGGTTTCGCAGAAGGCTACACAGACCGTACAGATGGCAGGTGCCCAGAGAGATCTTGTTGAGCTTGTAAAGGGTGTACTGTCAGAGTCAAGACAGCATTCGGAGAAGCTTGGCGAAACCCTTCGGGAAGTGAATTCGGATATGAACAGGATCAAGGATTCCAATGACGAAGTAGTTAATTCCACGGCAAGACTTCTGGCCACCAGTGAGGAATTTACGGCAAGCACTCAGGAAACGATAAGGATAAGCAGGGACAACATGGATAAGATAGAGCATTCGATATGTGTTATGGATGAAATATCGGACAAGATGCATCAGCTTGCAGGAGAACAGTAGACAGTGTTATTAAAAGGCCTGAGCATGACTGCCCTTTGAAATGTTCAAAGGGCAGTTTTTTGTTGCATTTGACATTCTTTTAATATATCTTTATATTTAAATAAGAATTTACGGAAGGCAGGATAATCATATGAGTAAACCAATGACCATGACCCAGAAGATACTTGCGGCTCATGCGGGACTTCCCTATGTGGAGGCAGGCCAGCTTATAGAAGCTCAGCTTGATCTTGTTCTGGGAAATGATATCACAAGTCCCGTGGCTATTACGGAAATGAGTAAAATGAAGGAGCAGAAGGTCTTTGACAAGGATAAGATCGCTCTTGTAATGGATCATTTCACGCCCAATAAGGATATTAAATCGGCTGAGAACTGTAAATGTGTACGTGAATTTGCATGCAGGCATGAGATCAGCAATTATTTTGATGTCGGACAGATGGGTATAGAGCATGCCCTTCTTCCCGAGAAAGGTCTTACCGTTGCCGGAGACGCGATAATAGGAGCAGATTCGCATACCTGTACATATGGTGCACTGGGAGCATTCTCCACCGGTGTGGGAAGTACCGATATGGCTGCCGGTATGGTGACCGGACGTGCATGGTTCAAGGTTCCCCCGGCCATTAAGTTCAATATTACGGGCAAGCCGGCGGAATGGGTAAGCGGTAAGGATGTTATCCTTCATATTATCGGTATGATCGGTGTTGACGGTGCTCTTTATAAATCCATGGAATTTGTAGGTGACGGAATTAAGAACCTTAGCATGGATGACAGGTTTACCATTGCAAACATGGCCATAGAAGCCGGCGGCAAGAACGGTATATTCCCGGTTGACGATCTGACCATTGAATACATGAAGGAACACGGAAACCGGCCTTATAAGATATATGAAGCGGACCCCGATGCCGTTTATGATGAGGAATATACGATAGATCTGTCTGAACTCAAACCTACCGTGTCATTCCCTCATCTTCCGGAAAATACACATACAGTTGATGAAATAAAGGATCCCATATATATAGATCAGGCTGTCATAGGTTCATGTACGAACGGACGTATTGACGATCTTCGGACAGCTGCAAAGGTTTTTGCGGGTAAAAAGGTTAAAAAGGGAGTAAGGTG
>JAEEHY010000353.1 GCA_016281085.1 Lachnospiraceae bacterium | reverse complement strand
TATTTGTGCAGAACACTTAGCGAGGTTTTTTCGAGCTTAGTGTGAGCCATGCATGTATACTTAATGAGGTATTTTCGAATTTAGTATACATGCTGGATGAATCCAAAACAGCGAAAAATACGTAGTATTTTGAGAATTCGTCATAAGGGGTACCGCTTGCGGTGGATTCCTTATGACATTACCTGTTCTGAATAGTTACATATGAACAAAACATCCGCGGGGGTTTTTACTCCTGTCAGGAGTAGTAATAAATGGATTAACAAAGGAGAAAAATATGAACATCAGACTGTACAATGCGAGAATTCTTTCCATGGTGGAGGGACAGGATTTATTTGAAGGAGAACTTTGGGTTGAAGGAAGCACGATTTCCTATATTGGAGAGAGCAGGAGTGATGAGGAGATCGCTTCTTCGGGTGTGATTTTTGAAAGAAGCATAGACTGTGAAGGTAATCTTCTTATGCCCGGCTTCAAGGATGCACATACACATTCGGGAATGACCCTCATGCGTTCCTATGCAGACGGACTTCCGCTTCAGGAGTGGCTGGAAACAAAGATATTTCCGCTTGAAGCAAGGATGACGGATGAAGACTGTGCCCTGCTTACCAAGCTGGCAGTGCTTGAGTATCTGACATCCGGTATCACATCGATCATGGATATGTACCTTGCTCCCGAAGCTATTGCGAAGGCATGCGAGGAAACCGGAATGAGAGTGGTACAGGTGAGCGGTATCAACAAGTTCGGACCGTCTCTTGAGGTTTTTGAAGAAAGATACAATGAGCTGAACGGAAAGCATCCTCTCAGCAGCTACATGATGGGCTTCCATGCGGAATATACATGCGACAGGGAGCTTCTTGAGAAGCTTTCGGAGCTTGCACATAAATATGAGGCTCCCATGTACACTCACAATTCGGAAACAGTGCGTGAGGTTGAGGAGTGTAAGGAACGCTACGGAATGACACCTACCGTTTTCCTGGATTCACTCGGGATGTTTGATTACGGCGGAGGCGGATATCATTGCTGCCATATGTCTGATGAGGATATAGAGATATTTAAAAAGAGGGGAATGTCTGCAGTGACAAACCCAGGTTCCAATACCAAGCTTGCAAGCGGTATCGCTCCGATAAAGCAGTTCCTCGAAGCAGGCATTAACGTTGCTATCGGAACCGATGGCCCTTCATCCAACAACTGTCTTGACATGTTCAGGGAAATGTTCCTTGTAACGGGACTTGCCAAGCTTCGCGAGAAGGATGCATCAGTGGTCAGCGGTATGGATGTTCTTAGGATGGCTACAGTGAACGGTGCAAAGGCAATGGGTCTCAATGACTGTGATGTCCTGGCTCAGGATAAGGAGGCGGATATTATCCTTATCGATCTTAACCAGCCCAATATGCAGCCCATTAATGATATTCCCAATAACATAGTATACAGCGGAAGTAAGCAGAACGTTAAGATGACAATGATCCACGGCAGGATACTGTATGAGGACGGTAAGTTTGATATAGGCCTGACTCCCGCTGAAATATACAGGAGTGCAGCTGCCATTCAAAAGAGGTTGTTTTAATGGGAGCAAATATGATCCTGATCATAATAATTGCTGTTGTAGTTCTGATCTTTGTGGAGGGAAGCCTGCGCGACAGGCGTCTTAAGGAAGCCTTCAGGGTTAAGCTTAAGGAAGATTACGGAAAGATCAGTGATAAGGAGTTAAGCGGTGATGATATTTCCCGCATAGGCACGTATCACAAGAGTATGTCCGAAGCTTATCCGGAGCGTTTCTTCATCGATGATATAACATGGAATGACCTTGCGATGGACGATATCTTCAGACGGATGGACAGGTGTATGTCTTCTGTCGGAGAGGAAGAGCTCTATCACAGGCTTCACAGTCCGGTGCTTAAAGAGGATGACGATCACAGTCATTTCTGCAGGATGAGTGTGTACTTTGATGAGAACGAAGAAGAGCGCATCAGGGTACAGGAGATACTTAACGATATAGGCATTAACAGAAAGACATCGATAACCAGGGTGTATGATTACGTAAGTGTATTGAAGAGTGAGAGTAACGGACGACATTATCTTATGATCGCTCTTGTGCTGATCTCTATAGGAATGATCTTTGTTGTGCCCGGTATCGGAGTCATTCTCTTCCTGCTGTTTATGTTCATATCGATCGGTTCATATCTTAAGACCAAGAAGGAGATAGAACCGCTCATAGTGACTTTCAATTATACGGCGAGAATGGTGAGGGCATGTGAGAAACTGGCAGGGATCGGTCCTTCAGTGCTCAAGGAAGATCTTGAACAGCTTGCTGAGTATAAGGAACCGCTTAAGGGGATCATGTCGAAATCTGTCTGGATATCATCATCGACCGTATCGATGGACAATCCCGTAATGCTCCTTTTGGAGTATATAAAGATGATCTTCCACGTTGACCTTATCATCATTAACAGGCTGGTGGATCTTCTTAAGAAGCATGTATCGGATATTGACGGTATACGCAGAGTGCTTGGCGGAATAGATGCTTCGATAGCTTCCGCATCATACAGAAGGAGCCTGGTGAGAGCGTGTACTCCGGAATTTACAGGAACGGATAAAGCAGTTCTGTCGCTTGACGAATGTATTCACCCGCTGGTAAGTGAACCTGTGCCCAACAGTATAGATGTATCATCCCCGATACTTCTTACCGGATCGAATGCATCCGGTAAATCCACATTTCTGAAAACGGTCGCAATATCCGCCCTGCTGGCCCAGACAGTCGGATATGCACCATGTAAGGAATACAGGGCATCATGGTTTAAGATATATACTTCAATGGCGCTTAACGACAGTATAAGAAACGGAGAGAGCTATTTCATTGTTGAGATCAAATCGATAAAGCGTATAATGGATGCCCCGGATGATACTCCTGTTCTGTGCTGTATAGACGAGGTCCTCAGAGGTACCAATACGGTTGAGAGGATAGCGGCATCAACCCAGATATTGAAGAGCCTTATAAAACCCTTGAGTCTTCCATTTGCTGCGACTCATGATATAGAGCTTACAAGACTGCTTGAGGGATATTACCGGAATTATCACTTTGAGGAAGAGGTATCCGGAAATGATGTTAAGTTCAATTATCAGCTTATGACGGGAAGTGCGAAGACGCGGAATGCAATTAAGCTTCTCTCGGTCATGGATTACGACAGGACTATGATATCGGAGGCTGAGAGGATGGTTGAGGAATTTATGAATAGTGGGGTATGGGAGGAGAAACCATTATGACGAAGTCATAATTCAGGATGGTTTCGACGAAAGGCCGCCGAACGAAGGTGAGGGGGCAATACCCGAAGGAAGGAAAAAACTTGAAGGTTATAATATACACCGACGGTTCGGCGCGGAGTAATCCCGAAGGACCGGGAGGATACGGAACGGTAATACATTATGTGGATCCGCATGGGAAACTGCATGTAAGGGAATACAGCGCGGGATATAAGAAGACGACGAATAACCGCATGGAGCTGATGGCGGTCATAGTAGGTCTTGAAGCTCTCAACAGACCCTGTACGGTTGAAGTGGTGTCTGATTCCAAGTATGTTACAGATGCTTTTAACAGCCATTGGGTTGACAGCTGGATAAAGAACAACTGGAGGACATCACAGAAGAAGCCGGTTCTCAATATCGATCTGTGGCAGCGCCTCCTTAAGGCCAAGGAGATGCACGATGTTACCTTTACATGGGTGAAGGGGCATGCGGGACATCCCGAGAACGAACGGTGTGATGAGCTGGCAACAACGGCTGCTGACGGTGATGAGCTTTTGGATGATATTGTTGACTAAAAGGATGCATAAATGGTATAGTAATCGTTAGTTTTATGTATAAAGGAAGGTGGATAAAATGATCGCTTTTATAAATGAGTTTCTTTCATATCTTTTACTAGTGATTATAATGGCTGCAATTGCCGTATGCGGTGTTTTTACCGGAAAGAAGCTTAGGGATAAGAAGAATGCAAAGGCAGCGGTAGAAGGAACGGCTGTTACGGATACCGTGGAAGAAGATAAGAAGGCTTAAAACAACGGAGATTGAAATGGATATTATATACAGAAGTACACGTGGAGATAAAACTGAGTACACGGCTTCACAGGCTGTTGTGAAGGGACTGTGTGATGACGGAGGACTGTTTGTACCTGACAGGTTCCCGAAGCTTTCGGTGGAACTTGATAAGCTTCCCAGATTAAGCTACAGGGAAACGGCATATGAAGTAATGAAGGAGTTCCTCACGGATTATACAAAAGAGGAGCTTCTTGACTGTATAAACAAGGCTTATGACGAGAAGTTCGATGATGATGAGATAGCACCTCTCGTTAAGAAGGGAGAACAGTATTTCCTCGAACTGTTCCATGGAAAGACCATAGCCTTCAAGGATATGGCATTATCGATACTTCCTCATCTGCTTACAACGGCAATGAAGAAGAATAAGGTTGACAGGGAAGTAGTCATCCTTACTGCGACTTCCGGAGATACCGGCAAGGCTGCACTTGCGGGATTTGCCGATGTGCCTGGTACAAGGATAATAGTATTCTACCCCAAGGGCGGTGTGAGCAGGATACAGGAACTTCAGATGGTGACCGAAAAGGGCAGGAATACGAAGGTAGTTGGCGTAAGAGGTAACTTCGATGACTGTCAGAGCGGCGTCAAGGCTATATTCAATGATGAGGAATTAAAGGACGAGCTGGATAAAGCGGGCTTCCGTTTTTCTTCGGCCAATTCCATCAATATAGGACGTCTGGTACCGCAGGTCGCCTACTATGTTTTTGCGTATGGCAGGATGGTGAAGAACGGTGCCATCAGGGCGGGTGAGCCGCTTAACTTTGTAGTACCTACAGGTAACTTCGGAAATATCCTGGCCGGATATTACGCTAAGCAGATGGGACTTCCCATAGGAAAGCTCATATGTGCGTCCAATGAAAACAAGGTTCTGTATGACTTTTTCAGAACGGGGACTTATGATAAGAACAGGGAATTCATACTTACGACATCACCGTCAATGGATATCCTTATTTCGAGTAATCTTGAGAGGCTTATCTATCTGATAAGTGGAAGCGATACCACGAAGAATGCTGCGCTCATGAGCAGTCTGTCATCTGAAGGTAAATATGAAATTGATGATAAGATGGCAGCAGGCCTTAAGGATTTCTACGGCGCTTATGCAGGCGAAGATGAAGTGTTTGAGACCATCAGGTCGATATATGAAAAGACGGGATATGTTATAGATACACATACGGCAGTTGCTGCGTGTGCTGACAACAAGTATAAAGCAGATACTGATGATGGTAATAAGAGCGTCATAGTATCCACCGCAAGTCCGTTTAAATTCACAAGGAATGTCATGAAGGCGATAAAGTCAGATGATGCCTCCGCTTTGAAGGAGATGGAAGGAACGGATGACTTCGTACTGGTTGATGAGCTGAGCGGCCTGTCGGGAGTAAAGGTTCCGCCTGCGGTGGAAGAGATAAGGAATGCAAAGATACTTCATGATACGGTATGTGAAGTTGATGAAATGAAAGAAACAGTAAAGAGCAGCCTGTTGTAGGCTGCTCTTTTATTGATATTATTTCTTGGGAAGATAAGGGATAATGAGCTGTGCAAGCTTGGGTACAGTCATTGTCTGCAGATATACCTTGCCGGGACCGGTGAGTACAGTGTCAAACAGTCCTTCGCCACCGAGCAGCTTGTTCTTAAGACCCTTAACCTGTTCCACTGTCATCGTAACGGAACTGTCCATTGCCGCAAGGAGTCCCGTATCACATACAATTCTTTCACCCTGTGCAAGATCATATTCCTTACAGTAACCGTCTATCTCAAGGAACACAACGCCCGGTCCCGTGAATTTCTGCATAATGAAACCTTCTCCGCCGAGAAAACCCGATGATACTTTCTGGTTAACCTCGGTTGACATTTCCACACCCGCAGTAGCGCAGAGAAAAGCTGATTTCTGTGCGATCAGGATTTCGCCTGCTCCGAGTTCACGTGCGATAATACTGCCCGGGAAGGATGAGGCAAATGCAATTTCGCCTGCGCTCTGGGCGGTGTATGTTGAAAGCATGATGCTTTCGCCTGTAAGCATACGTCCGAATGCCTTGCCGATGCCTCCGCCTGAGGTAGTATCGGTAACGATATCACCTCTTGTCCATATCCTTCCGCCTGCTTCGCTTACGATTTTTTCTCCCGCATCAAGTGTGATAAAAAGTGCCGGCAGATTTCCGCCTTCGATAGTGTAACGCATAGTAAACCTCCTTAATGAAATTCGTTCTGAATATGTAACTATTCAGAACAGCACATATATTTTAAAACATGGCACGTCATGCTCGCATGTAAGGGACATGTTTTACAAATATATGTATTGGATGAATCCAAAACAGTGAAAACTACGAAGTATTGTGAGCCTGTTCTGAATAGTTACCTGAATATTTGCTGAGTATAATTATAACACGTTTGCATTTGCATAAAAAGAACAAAATTAACCGAATAAACGCTAAAATCTACCGAATAGACAGAAAGTATTGAAATATGTTTACTATGGGTGATAAAGTCATTTTACAAAAGAGATGAGCGAGAAAGGAGAAAAAATGGACAAAAAGAAATTGTATCCTATCATCTGTATAGCAGCAGTAATCATATTTTTCATTTGGGGATGGATAGAGGGCACTTTTGCACACAGTTGGATCATATTTTTTGGTGTGCCGCTCGGAATGCTTATTATAAAGGCGTTGGACAAGGGTGATAAGGATGAAAAGAAGTGAAACAGGGGATGATCCCCTGTTTCACTTATTCTTTAGAGCGTAGCTCCTCCCGGGAGTTCATAGAGCAGGAACTTAACGATTCCGAATGAGAACTTGACGGATATTATGGTTATCTTACCGTCAACCTGGGTTGTTAAGTCGACATTCTCGGTCTGTTTGGGTGCATTAAGACTCAGTTCGCACAGATTTAACTTGCTGAGCATTACGATGAACAGTCCGTTGTGAAGATTGAGGAAGTCAAGGATTGCCTCCTTACACAGATCATCGAAGCTGTCTATGCCGAGCTTCGCATACTGTTCCGCAAATTTCACAAGGATATCGGGGTTGCCGTCTATCGCACTGTATGCCGAAGGAATTCCCGTGATATCCTGGGACAGTTCATATTTGATCCTGTAGCTGTCTACCGTTTCGATACTGTCGATTATAACGGAGGAATCAACATACAGTGAAATATCTTCAATAAGCTTCTCTATATAGGTTTGGACAAAAGCAGTGAGAGAAGGCTTAATATCATTGTAATTGGAATTGCTAAGTATACTTACAGCCAATTCATCATTTGCCATATCCGTCCTCCTATTTAATGTTATGTTCAAGAACCTGCTTGAGCAGCTGCGCATCAACAGGTTTCTGTATGAAGTCTTTTGCGCCTGCCTTGATGACTTCGCGCAGATGAGTCTGTGTACCGACAGAAGATACAACTATTATGGTTGCGTTAGGATCAAATTCAATGATTTCCTTTGTGGCCGTAATGCCATCCTTAACAGGCATTACTATATCGAGAAATACAATATCCGGATGCTCCTCTTTATATTTATTGACGGCGTCTTCGCCGTTTGATACTTCGATAACATCCTCATAACCAAACGAATTAAGCATACCTGTCATGCTCTTTCTGGCCAGAATGGAGTCATCGCAAATAAGAAGTTTGATATCAGCCATAAATTACCTCCCTACACAATCACATATCACAAAAGATGTAACGCCATCATTATAATTTTAATACATTATGATATAATATTCAATCATAAACTGTGAACGGATAAAATAAAACCCCGCTGCATGCAGCGGGGTAAAATCTCATCCCTTACGACTGTTGATCGGAACGTACTCTTTGTCTTCACCGACCGGTTTGTATGCGGGCCGGATTATCTTGCCGTTATTATTCAGTTCCTCAAGCCTGTGTGCGCTCCAGCCGACTATCCTTGCTATTGCGAATATTGGTGTATAAAGTTCCTTGGGAAGACCGAGCATATCATAAACAAGACCTGAGTAGAAGTCCACATTACAGCAGACTCCTTTATATATCTTGCGTTCATCCGCTATGATCTGCGGTCCGAGCTTGGCAACCCTGGAATACAGATCGAATTCCTTTTCCAGACCCTTTTCGGCAGCAAGCTTACCGACATAGCCCCTGAAGATCTGTTCACGGGGATCGGAGAGTGAATACACCGCATGTCCCATACCGTAGATCAGCCCCTGTTTATCGAAGGCTTCTTTGTGGAGGAGCTTCTTTAAATAATCGGATATTTCATCCTCATCCTCCCAGTCCTTTACGACCTGCTTCATATCCTCAAACATATCTACGACCTTGAGGTTGGCTCCGCCGTGTCTGGGTCCCTTAAGTGAACCGATCGCCGCAGCAATTACCGAATAGGTGTCGGTTCCCGATGAACTTACAACGTGAGTAGTGAAGGTAGAGTTATTACCACCGCCGTGCTCCATATGAAGTACGAGAGCCACATCAAGTATCCTCGCTTCAAGAGGTGTGTATGTCTTGTTGGCACGCAGTATCCTTAATATGTTCTCGGCAGTTGACAGCTTTTCCTTCGGCGAATGTATATAGAGGCTCTTGCCGTCATGGTAGTGCCTGTATGCCTGGTATCCGTACACTGACAAAAGAGGAAACAGGCTGATAAGCTGTAAGCACTGTCTTAATACGTTGGGTGGTGTAATATCATTGGCGTGGTCATCGTATGAATACAGCGTGAGTACACTTCTTGCCAATGTATTCATCATATCGCGGCTCGGAGCTTTCATGATGATATCTCTTACGAAGCTTGTCGGCAGTGTCCTGTATTCCGCAAGAAGCCTGCAGAAATCATCAAGTTCGTTTGGATCGGGAAGCCTTCCGAACAGAAGAAGGTAGGTTACTTCCTCGAAACCGAAACGCTCCTCACTGGTGAAACCGCGTACGAGATCACGTACATTGTATCCGCGATAGAACAGTTCGCCTGCGATGGGAATCTGCTGTCCGTCTACTATTTTGTTGGCCCTGACATCGGAAATGTTGGTAAGGCCGGCAAGCACACCCTTGCCGTTAAGGTCACGCAGCCCCCGTTTTACCTCGTATTTGGTATAAAGTTCAGGATCGATCATGTTGCTTTTTTCAGCCATGGAAGCAAGCTCTATGATCTCAGGTGTAACCTCGTAGTATTCGTTCTTGATCATTCGTCGTACCTTTCCCCCTCCCATATGACAATTCGCTGTTCAGAACAGTTACATACGTCTTGCAAATATCTTATTTCATGTGGGTACTCTGAGTTAATATCTGCCTGTATTATGCTTGGTTTACATATCAACATTATCCATTTTAACATGATATGTAACTCAGTGACAAGTGAAAAAGAAATAATCATTAGCTGACAAAACGAGAGAATTGAAAAAAAGCATACATACTGATATATTTA
>JAEEHY010000352.1 GCA_016281085.1 Lachnospiraceae bacterium | reverse complement strand
TAAAAAAGTCCCGACCTGAGAAATCTGAACATTGCCTCGTAACTGAAATCATCCGTTACTATATCAAGAAGAGCACGTATATATTCAACCATGGGATTAAGCAGTATGGGAATTGTCTTATCCACGAATACAGGAATATCATATTTTCCGAAAGCACGTGTACATGCATGCATATAGGTATCTATATCACCGCTTACCACAGCTATGTCCTTATAATGATAACCTTCCTCTCTTACAAGCTTCTGTATCCTCACGGCAGCCTCGACAGCTTCTTCATCGGGATCCGTACCCGTGAAGACACGAATACTTCTGTTACAGGGACCAGTATACGTATTCTCATCAATCCTGAACAGATTCTTCTCAAGATGCACAAGCTCATCACTCCTGTCATCTTCGGGAACACCCCTGCCCTCTTCGTCATACATAAACCTGGCAGGGATAACATCATTTATCACTACATCCGGCTTACGGGCAATCTTCCTCTCCCTGCACAGTCTGTCCATTGATCCGATTGTCTTTCTGCTCATATAAAACAGATCTTCACAGCCTTCGTCCGAAGCAGACGAATGCTCACCGGATTTATCCGATGCTTTATCTTTGGTCGACCCGTACGCTTCTTCACCCGATATAGTGTCCAACAAAACGGTCATATAAACATCGACGCATTTTTCAAGCAGGGCACCTATCAGGTTAAGCTGTACAGGTGTAAAACCGGTATATCCGTCCAGCACTATGACACTTTTACCCAGCTTGTCCGATACAGGCACGGCATCCTTAACCTTTTCGAGGATCTCTTCGGTTGTTATATACTTTTCATTTATATATTTAAGAAACTCATTGTACAACAGCCGTATGTCAGTAAGCTTACCCTTAAGAATACCCCGGCCGTTGCTTTTTTCTATAAGCTGCTCCAGTTCCTTATCGCCTATCCTGTACTGCATGAATTCGGAGATTACCGATTTCACTTCGCTGATATATCCAAGCTTATTGAAGCTTCCGGAAAGAGCTGTAAGCTTATCCTCGTTCTCACTCGCCATGTGACGCAGGATGAGATTCTTACCGATATCATCAATTGTTGCACCCTTCGCGCGTGAATAACCCACCTCCTCAAACACCCTGTGAGCCAGACGGGTAAAACTCAATACATCTATATTCAGTATTCCCTTCTTAGGATGCATGGAAATGATCTGTCGCTGAGTACTTAAGTTATACTGCTCAGGAACAAGGATAAGATAGGTCAGTTCCGGATGTCTTAACGACTCATCGATAATATGCTTATAAAGTTTATGTGATTTTCCGCTGCCCGAGCAGCCTGTATACATCTGAAGTGCCATATATAAATCCCTAAAATCTACAAAAAATCCCTCATATCATCATACAACTTCTGCGTTCTCAATACTGCTCCTTGCGAATTCAGATGGGCAGCCTGATTATATACATATCGACGTTCAAAGAGATAATCCTTCTGCTTTGAAATATATGGTGCATCAAGCGCATTTGTCCATGATGCATCATATGCATCCATATCCTTCGCAGAAGATATAACGGCTTCGTCAAGATAACATGGAACCGTAAACAAAACCGTCACACCATTTTCCCTGCAATAAGACACATAATTATTTATGTATTCACAATACTGCTCATCCGGAGTAAATCCGTTTATTTCAAACCACAGATACTGGTCTTCCATTTCTACGGCTCTCTCATACGGATACGGGATTTCACATTCTCCGCGCTCGTATACCATTGAGCCTCTGTGATCCATGGCTTCCATGGAATACACTCCACCGGAATGATACCCACCGTTCAGCATATAATTAAAGCTGTCCTTTATATATTTAGGATATCTTAGCATAGCATACCTTAGCTCATCACGTGGAAAAAACCTGTACATATCATATCGTTTACCTATACCGGTAAGAAGAAGATCAACGTCAAATACAGACAGATCAGTCGGTCCCGGGAATTCGATAACAACAACATCTCCACTCTTAAGATAATCCCGGCTCATCTCGATAAAAAAGGGTAATCCGTAGCCTGCATGCCCCCCAAGAAGCACTGACTTACATCCGCTAAGTTCATCCATCGTATCAAGATCGAGTCCGAACATAAGCGATGAATTACCTATAAGAACGATCTTCCTTTCATTAATGCTCTTGAGATAATCATACTGATACACTATCGAGCGTGAATATATCTCACTATATTGATCGGGAATTGCCAATACCAGCAATACATACAAGACCATTCCCAATAATATAAACAGTATAAACCTGCCTGCTTTTCTCATTTATTACTGATCCTCTTTTATTACTTCTAGAAATCAAAGTAAAGAAATGCCTGCGCCGATACAGGCTGATCAAATGAATATACCAGCGTTACAAAACCGGCAAGATACACCACTCCCCAACGCAGCCATACCGGCGCTTTGTGTAATGCATCTATCCACCTAACTCTTTTATCCAAACAGTCTATCATGATGCACACAAGCATCGCAAATCCCGTAACCAGCCAGAATGCCCTGTCGTACGAATGAAGAAATACAATGAATCCGTCATCTGAAAAATTCATGATCATACGTTTATAGATATTTAGAGCAATGCGCAGGCTGTCAGCACGAAAGAATACGTATCCTATGTTTACTATCGTGAATGTCCTTATCACCTGAAACGCCGCGTACACTCCTGAATTCTCCCTGATCCCCAGCCGCTCTTTCATTTTCTTATAACCATCCTCCATAAATACCGCTAGTATTATAAAGAATGCGTGAAACATACCATGCGCAATAAAGTTCATAGATGAACCATGCCACATACCGATGCACAGCCAGGTAATAAACAGACCTATTGAGGTTGTTATATTCTTCGCTGCCTTCTTATGTCCCGACTTTCTCAGCTTCCTGCCAAGCTTCGATATCAACCCGGACCGCAGTACCGGATAATACAGATAATCCTTAAACCACGCTCCCAGTGTTATGTGCCATCTTCGCCAATATTCTGAAATGCTTTTTGAAAAATAGGGCGTATTGAAATTCTCAGAAAGCCGAATACCGAGACATTCTCCAACACCCAGTGCAATATCCATATAACCCGAAAAATCAGCATACAGCTGGAACGCATACATTAATGTTGCAAAGATAAGAGTCTTACCTGTAAATGCATCATAGTGTCCGTATACTTCATCTACTATCCGTGCAAGGTTATTTGCAATAAGTATCTTTTTGAAATAGCCAAGGAGTATCCTCTCAAGACCACGTACAAATCTATCATAGTCAAATCTATGCGGCGTCATTAACTGAGGCATCAACTCCTCATACCTTCCGATAGGTCCCTGACTGATATGCGGAAAGAAGGATACGTACAATGCATATTTAAGAATATTGTGTTCCGGCTCTACCAAACCTCTTTTAACATCAATACAGTACCCAATACTCTGAAAAGTATAAAAGGATATTCCCAACGGGACAATGATCTTCCCGATTTCATGCCCGGTAATCCTTGAAAATGCACCGGCATATTTAATAAAGAACAGCAGTCCTATATTCAGTATTATACATAAAGGCAATGCACATTTTCGCTCAATATTAAGAGAAGTCAGCCATGTCACAACAATCGACACAGTCAGAAAGATAAGATATTTGGGAGAACTGTATGTATAAAATATCAAGCTGAAAATAAGAAGAACTACCCACTGCATTGTGGGCAGTTTTAATGAAAACACATAATAAACAAAGAATAAACTCAATAATAGGATGATAAAAGATAAGGATGTAAATACCACGAAAGCCTCCACTATATGTTTTGCTTTTCCTATCCTGAACAGTTCTCCGATTTACAGTAATCATACTTCCATCTATACAAATGTAATGTAAGATATCAGTTCCTTACGTAAAAACTTGTAGTAAGTGTTTCATTGCTTGCAACAAGGTCCAATTCGGTAAGCTTCTTATATCCGGCACCGATTATTTCATCTTCGCCAAGCGAATAATTAGCCGAATCTGTTATCGCAATACAGCTGAATCCGCCTTCTGCGAGCTTCTCCCTGATTAATGCATTGTATTCAATATTGTTCTTAAGGATAGTCTCCGCTTCCGGGAACAAAGTCATGAACAGCTTATTGTTTCTATACACATTCAGACTGTATTCGGAATTAAACTCTGCCTGTCCGTAATCGGCTGTAGGAATACCGTTATCAAGGCAATAGGCCGACAAATGGGATGATACTAATATATTTTCATCCCCATACCGATCAAGTATTTCGTATGCTTCTTCCCATGCCCTGCGTTCATCATCCGAAGGAAGATCAGTTATGAGCAGACCCTTGCTGTCCCATAAAGCATATACAATCACCACTGCCACAACCACAGCTCTTATTAATTCCCTGTTTCTCATAAAATACCGGGAAACCTCATTCAATACACAGATGGAAAAAATAATTACATAAGGCCACCACAGCTGTAGATAATAAGTATACCTTGTTCCTTCATTTCTGGCTATCAGTATACATAGAGGAAGAACACATACTATCTGACATATCTCATATCCTATATTATGAGCCCTGTTATGCTCATGCTTTTCTTTTACGGATACGGATATGAAATATATAAGTCCCGCAACGAAAACCGGAATACAATACTTATACGTCCACATAAGCTGTTCTGGAATCTGTGAAATGGAATAGTTAAGGTCGTTGTTTCCGGTCGATCCCTGTGCGATAGGGAACACCTCAGTAAAGTACAACGGAAAAAGGAAACTTACTGCCGCTATCGAAGCAATGCCTTCCGCTATCCCGCACAAGATCAGCTTACCTGCATCCTTCCTCGAATTCAGAAATATGTATGCCACAACGCCTATCGTCCAGAATGCAAAATACTGCTTCACATAAAACAGACACACAAGTATCAATGCATACAGCCATGGTTGATGTTTGTCAATTCCTGCATTTTTCTCAATCAACCAGGCAAGAAGAATACCGAGAGTCAACCCCCACTGATCCGGGTAGGCTCCGCCAAATGCCCCATAACGCCAATAGCAGGAGCATACCAAGATCGCTCCTGCTATTGATATCAGACGGTTTTGAGTTTTTAATGATAAAAGCTTATAGGTAAAAACACCTCCAAGAATTTCCACCGCCAGCGTTATCACCTCACATATCTGAAGCAGGCTTAAATCCGTCAGCATTAACTGCTTTACAAAAGGTGCAAGTACAAGCGGCACTGCAAGTCCATACAGGCTGGTTGCACAGGGCGGATCGGTCATATCCAGCATTGAAAGCGAATAAAGATTTCTCCCCTGCGCAAATGCTCCTGCGAAAACCACCAAATTCATCTCCCTGAGTTCCTTGGGAACATCAAACGAGAATATCAGATAAAACTTCAATGCATATATCGCAGTGATCAAAAGCATTAAAATCAC
>JAEEHY010000351.1 GCA_016281085.1 Lachnospiraceae bacterium | reverse complement strand
GTAGGCGTATACAATGATAAGGCGGGTAAGGAACATACATTGCTTGAGTATATAGGTTACGGGGGAACCGCTGTTTACTACATTACCGCATTGTTGTCCCAGAGGGACAGCCTTCTTAAGCTGATACTCATCCTGTGTATTGTTCTGGTTGCCATGCTTGCGGTATATGTTTTTACCTTTCCCAGATATGAAGGCGATCTTGTGATGAAGGCTTTCTTTGGTTTTATGTATGTTCCCGTGATGATGAGCTTTATATTCCTTACCCGTACCATGGAATGCGGGGCTTATCTTGTCTGGTTTATTTATGTTTCTTCATGGATTTGCGATACCTGTGCATATCTTGTGGGTATGAGGTTTGGCAAGAGGAAGCTTGCAAGCATGCTCAGCCCCAAGAAATCGGTAGAAGGCGCCATAGGCGGACTTGTCGGGTCGGCGGTTGTTGCGATCATATTTGCGGGTTTGTTTATGCAGCATTACGATATCGGAGGTACAGGTATTCTCCTGGGATTTGTAATAATAGGTATTGTGGGTGCGATAGCTTCACAGGTTGGCGATCTTGCGGCTTCTGCGTTTAAGAGGAACCATAACGTCAAGGATTACGGTGTGATCATACCGGGACACGGGGGCGTGCTTGACAGGTTTGACAGTGTTATCTTCACGGCGCCGATGATCTATTTCCTGGCCGCTGTTTTACTGGGATTTTGATCAGGGGAAGCAAACTGATTAAGATAAATCGGAAGAACAGAATAAATCATGACAGATCATAAAGAGGTTACAGTGATATGAAAACTTTGACAGTGCTTGGATCTACAGGTTCGATTGGAACACAGACAATGGATATTGTCAGGGCAAACAGTGATGAGCTCAGGATAGCCGCATTGGCTGCCGGATCCAACATAGAACTTTTGGAAAAACAGATACGTGAATTCAGGCCCGGTATGGCCGCAGTATTCGATGAGGAGAAGGCAGACCTGCTTAAGGAGAGAGTTCGCGATATTAATATTAAGGTCGTCGGGGGAATGGAAGGACTCCTTGAAGCGGCAAGTACAGATGAGGCAGACATTGCCGTGACATCCATGGTGGGAATGATAGGAATAAAACCCACTATAGCTGCCATAAATGCAGGCAAGGATATAGCTTTGGCAAATAAGGAGACTTTGGTATGCGCAGGCCATATCATTATGCCTCTTGCGAAGGAAAAGGGCGTGTCCATACTTCCGGTAGACAGTGAGCACAGCGCCATTTTCCAGTCTATGAACGGAGAAAACAGGAAGAGGATTGAAAAGATCCTGCTAACCGCTTCCGGAGGTCCGTTCAGGGGGAGGTCAAAGGAAGAGCTTCGGGATATGAAGGTCGAAGATGCCCTGAAGCATCCCAACTGGTCCATGGGACGAAAAATAACCGTTGATTCGGCAACGCTTGTTAACAAGGGACTTGAAGTAATGGAGGCAAGATGGCTGTTTGATGTTCCGACAGACAGGATACAGGTGGTTGTCCATCCGCAGAGTATCATACATTCCATGGTTGAATATGAAGACGGTGCGGTTATGGCTGAGCTGGGAATGCCTGATATGAAGCTTCCGATCCAGTATGCTCTTTTTTATCCCGACAGAAGATATCTTAAGACTGAGAGGATAGATTTCTTTAAGCTTAAAGAGATCACCTTTGAGGAACCTGATACGGAGACCTTCAGAGGACTCTCTCTTGCGCTTGAAGCTGCCGGTATCGGAGGAACGATGCCAACCGTATTTAATGCGGCAAATGAGCGTGCAGTGGCCATGTTCCTTGACAGGAAGATAGGTTTTCTCGACATTTATGATATCATAGAGAAATGCATGGACAATCACAGTGCGGTATCCTCGCCGGATATAGACAGGATACTTAAGGCCGAGCAGGATACCTATGAGTTTATTGAGAGCAGGTGGTAGTGTGAATTTTGTAAGCTTGTTATATACACTTTTGATCATATGTATAGTAGTAACCGTTCATGAGTTCGGACATATGATAGTTGCGAAATCAAACGGAATATATGTGAAAGAATTCTGGGTGGGTTTCGGACCCACCATCCTTTCATTTACCAGGGATGATACCCTGTTCTGCCTCAAGCCGGTACCGTTTGGAGGTGCCTGCATTTTTGAAGACGACCCCGAGTGTGAAGATCCGGACAGGCTTTATTCCAAGGCGAATGTATGGTCACGCATACTTACTACTTTTGCCGGACCTCTGTTTAATATAATACTTGCCTTTGCCTTCAGCGTTCTTGTTATATCACTGGCATGGAATACCGTAATAGTAACTACTGAGCTTAAGGATGTGACTGACGGGTCTCCCGCTTATGAGGCCGGGCTTCGGCCGGGAGATATCATCAGGGAATACAACGGACGTAATGTTGACCTTTCCACGGAAGTGATCATCTTTAATACTGTATGTAACGGTAATCCCGTCCGCCTGACTTATGAGAGAGAAGGGCAGCTGTATTCCGTCATGGTAAAGCCGGAGTATTCCGAGGAGTACGGAAGGTATCTGTTTGGTATAACCTTCGGAAAGGGCCTTGATCACATTTCATCCATGGATATACTTAAGTATTCGGTCTACTACGTCAGGATGAATATAAGGAGTACCGTGGACGGTTTGAGAGGATTGTTTCTCGGAAGACTCGGAATGGACAGCCTGAGCGGTCCTGTCGGTATGGCGGAGATAGTGGATGATGTATATCATGAGGCTAAGCAGGAGGGAATCCCTGCGGTCGTTCTCAGTATGCTTAATCTGGCCCTTATCATTTCGGCCAGTCTTGGTATCATGAACCTTCTGCCGCTTCCCGGTCTTGACGGAGGAAAGCTAATACTGTTGTTCATTGAGGCGCTCAGGCGTAAGCCCGTAAGCCGCGACAGGGAGGCGATAGTTAATTTTGTCGGTTTTGCAGTCCTTATGATAATCACAGTAATGGTATTATATAATGATATACTTAAGTTTGTAAGGAGATAGAAGAGGTTGGCGGCCTTTGATGCAATTGCGTTTATTGATCTTATCATTCTTATATTGAGTAACGATTCGGGAGCATTGTCCGCTGTCAGATGGCTGCTTGTCTGCTTTGTGATAGCTTTGACCATGAAGCCTTTATTCGAGTTCGACGGGCTGAAGCCTGTGGATGAGGGCTTCAGTATATCATTTGGACTTGGGCTCGCAGCTTCTTTTACCCTGACCTATTTCCTGTGTACCCTTACAGGCTGTCCTTTTAATTCGATCACCTGCATAGGGTGCCTTGTCTTTATTGCCTCTGCCATATTCTTTGTCAAAAGGAAGGCCGGGTATTGTTCACGTCAGAAAACAAGAGAATCCAATATTATAATACGAAAAAAGAGAGAGCGTTTCCTCATTGGATTTGCCGTATTTTCCCTTTTGTTTTTGATCGCATTCTGGGTTAAGGGATTTAAACCCCTGTTGGATCATCAGACAGAGCAGTTTATGGATTACGGTTTTATGACCGCAATGTACAGACAGCAGAAGATACCGTTTGAGGATATGTGGTTTCTGGGACAGAGTATCAACTACTATTATCTGGGGCAGGCTGTTGCCGTGTTTATCTGCCGCCTTGGCTTCGTCACACCTGAATATGGCTACAATTTTATGCTGTGTACTGTGTTTGCAGCACTTCTTATGACCGTATTTACGGTTGTGGAGGGCTTCCTTCGAAAGATCAGGGAAATGAACGGAGTGTGTGCTGTGATCGGAGGTGCAGCTGCGTCTTTAATGTGTACCTGTGGAGGAAACGGACATTGGTTAAAATACGGTCTTTTTGGTCCTCTGATCAACAGGATCATGGGTACTGCAGCCGGGGCCGCGTACTATTTCGCTGATCCGACTATGTATATCGGAAGTGAATATGGTGTGATAGATAAAGGCAAGCATGAGTTCCCTGCATATACAATGGTGCTCGGGGATCTTCATGCCCATGTGTGCAATATGCTGTTTACCATTCCTTTACTTGCGGTATTGTTTGATTATGCACTGGATGAAAGAGTCAATGCTTACCGGGACAAGGATGAAGAGAAGGCTTCGCCGGAAAAAACAGGATTTGATATAAGCTCTTATTTGAGAAAGGCGGTTAACAGGCATACGATAGCCATCGGAATACTTCTCGGGCTGTTTCAGGGAGTGAATTACTGGGATTTCCCGATGTATTATGTAATAGCGGGGGCAATAATTCTTTTTTGTGACATCAGAAGATACGGTTTTAAGGTTTCCACGATAACGAATGTCCTTTTAAAAGGGGCTGTTATCCTGCTGATCGGGGCAGTTACCATATTTCCGTTTAACCTTACATTCAACAAACCGGTGTCCGGGATACACTTAACGGACAGACATTCACCGCCTGACAGGTATTTTCTGGTCTGGTCCGTACATATCATAATACCGGTATCGCTTCTTATTTATGTGATAGCCGGCAGGATCATGAGAAACAGGAAGACAGCATCTTCCGCCGTGAAACGGTTTAATATACACGAGCTTGTGATGATTGCCGTGACCCTGTGCGGTCTGGGACTTCTGGCATTACCGGAGTTTATTTATGTAAAGGATATTTACGGTGATAATTTCCAGAGGTATAACACAATGTTTAAGTTGACCTTCCAGGGCTTTATACTGTTGTCGGTGATTTCGGGCATATGTATAGGGGTTTTCCTTAATAAAGGTCTTGAGAAGAAGAGAAGTGCAGGCAAAACAGCTCTGGCCACAGTTGGGATGTTGTATTTGATCGTTGCCCTGTTACTGTCAGCATATATTGGCAGCGCGGTAAAGATGTGGTTCGGAAACATTTTTGAAAAACAGAACAGATGGGACATCTCCTGTGTTAAGTTCATTTCATGGGATCCGCAGTATGATAATGTAAGGGAGGTTATCGCACTGTTGAATGAGGATCATTCCAGGAGTCTTCATTTGATGGAGGAAGCGGGAAGCAGTTATTCGCCCGAGAACAGGGTGTCTGTATTTACCGGAGCATCAATACCGGCGGGCTGGTACGTACATGAGTGGTTGTGGCATAATGACAGTGAGGTTGTTCATAAAAGACACGATGAGGTTCGTGATTTCTATTCCCTCGGAGATGAGGAATACTGCAGGGAGATTGTCGGGAAATACAAGATTGATTACATATATGTCGGTCCGAAAACACTTGAGAAATATGCTGTCAACTATGACGGCTTCTCAAATCTGGGTGATCATATCTGGGAGAGTATTGACGGTTCCTGTATGCTGATCAGGGTGAACAGGTAACGTCTCCTTGTTTATTATCGGCAGCCACGGTGTCATTGGATCCTGCGTTGCCGGTATGCGCGGCTTCACCTGCACGGGTGATCATCCCGAATATTATAAGTATAAGCTTTTCAATGATCACACTCAGCGTAAGGATGACCGCTATCCATGATAATATACCCGCCGTGTTCAAATATATCTTATCTCTGTAGAGCTGCTCGCCGATGCTTGACCGGGTCATACCTATCATCTCGGCAGCAATCCCCGAACCTATACCTATCCTGAGAGAAACGGACAGGGCATCGGCGGCTTTGTCAATTCCTTTCATCATTGCCTTGCAGATATACGGAAATACCGTTATCAGAACAGCAATGAAGACGGCATACGGGTTTTCAAGCCATATAAGCAGCAGTACAATAACAGCTGCACCGGGAACCGATCCAAGCAGACTTATAACAGGAGATAATACATCCTTTATCAGGGCAAAACGCCGGGACAGCATGGCAAATATACATGCCGAAAGAACAGCAGCCAAAAAGCCTGACAGTATTCTTAAAAGGGAGTTCGCTACGGCTTTCCAGAAAACAAGTGATGTAAGCATTCCGAACAACCCGGCAACAGTATCTGTCAGGGATGGTAAATATATCCGATTGTGTATTAAGGTGGAGGCGACCTGCCACAGTATCAGCCAAAAGAGCAGGATCACCGCTTTTTTTATAATAGGATTTTTCATAAACTATCTTCTCTGTATGAACAGGGCAAAAATGCGTGCATATGAATAATATACAGTGTTTTTTAACTAATTACAAGTATTATGAGCCTGTTCTGAATAGTTACAAAAATGTATAAAGAAGGACATGACGAGAAAAGTTGTGTATCTTGTAGAAAAAGGTTGAGTGGATACAATATTTGGTGTAAGATACAATACGGGAGTAGTCTGTTAATTCAAAAGATGTTATACCTATTTACCGTTCCGAACAGTTACACATCGGTTAGAAAATATGAAATGTCAGGATATGGAGCGCTATATCACTCTGTTTATAAATGATGAGCTGAGTGGAATGCGTATGAAGGAATTTATTGAGCATATCGAAGGCTGTCAGAGCTGCTTTGATGAGATGGAAACCAACTATCTGCTGAAGGAAGCTCTTATAAGGCTGGAAACAGAGGGATCTTATGATCTTCACGGTAATCTTATGACTAAGCTTAAGAATACCGGGAAATGTGTGGAAGTACATGAGATGATCACAATGATAAGACGCATTGTACTTATATGTGCAGGCATGGCCCTTCTGTTTGAGCTGGTCTTTGCATATGCATTTTACCTGTAGGATAAAATATGTTAAGGATGAATCTAAATGCTTAAAAAACTGGTTTTGATAGACGGAAACAGTATAATCAACAGGGCCTTTTACGGAGTCCCCATGCTTACCAGTCAGGAAGGTATCCATACCAATGCCATATATGGCTTCCTGAATATCATGTTCAGGATAATTGAGGAGGAAGCTCCTCAGTATCTTGCAATCGCCTTTGATCTTAAGGCACCGACCTTCAGGCATAAGATGTATGCTGACTATAAGGGAACAAGGAAACCCATGCCTGATGAACTGAGGGAGCAGGTGCCGATCCTGAAGGAGCTTCTTACAAAGATGCAGGTCTGTATTGTGGAACAGGAGGGATTTGAGGCCGATGATCTGCTCGGAACCCTTGCGAGGCAGGGTGAGGCATCCGGAATGGAGGTTGCGCTTGTTTCGGGGGACAGGGATCTTCTTCAGATAGCTACCGATCATATCAAGATAAGGATACCCAAGACCAAAGGCGGAAAGACCGAGATAGAGGATTACTATGCCGGTGATGTCCTTGAGAAGCACAGTCTTGAACCCCTTCAGATAATCGAACTTAAGGCATTGATGGGCGATTCCTCCGATAACATTCCGGGGGTTCCCAAGATCGGTGAGAAGACAGCCACCGAACTCCTGGTACAATACCATGACATAGAGAATTTAAAGGAGCATATCCCGGAGATTTCCAGGAAGAGTATAAGAGAGGCGCTGGAGAACCATTTCGGAATGGCCGTGATGAGTAAACAGCTTGCTACAATATGTATCAATGCAGATACAGGAATAACACTTGAGGACGCTTTAATTAAGGAAATGTATACACCGCAGGCCTATGAGCTTGTCAAGAGTCTCGGCCTTAAGCAGATAGCGAAGCGCTTCGAAGAAGCGGGTAGTGATCTGTCTGTCGGAAAGTCTTCAGTCAATGCAGTCAATATCGGACCGGATGAGCTTGAGGGTCTGCTTGATAAGGCATGCAATACAGGAAGGCTCGGTTTTGTCCTTAATATAGGTGAAGGTAATAAGGTCAGGGGACTTTCTTTAGGTATCGGAAGGGAAGAGGCATATTATCTTACGGTACTTACAGATGAACAGGAGTGCAACGTTATTTCAGCATTGTGCAGGCATATCATGGATGACGGGGAAGTGCTCTTTATTACCCACGGACTGAAGAAACAGCTTCATGTAATGCCGCAGGCGGCACAGATAGAGTATGCGGACAGGTTTAAGGATATGGAGATAGCGGATTACCTGTTAAATCCGCTGCTTAAGGATTACAGTGCCGACTGTGAACCGGAGCTTGCCGGTCATACTGCTCTGGTTTCGTATGATGACAGGGTTAAGAAGCTTGAAGAAGCTGATATGCTGAGCCTTTACAATGATATAGAGATGCCGCTTATCTTCTGTCTGTATGAGATGGAGAAATGGGGAATGCTGGTTAAGCCCGAAGCTCTTAAGGAGTATGGTGAGGAACTTGACGGGCAGATTAAGGGACTGGAGGCTTCAATACATGAAGCCGCAGGTGAGGATTTCAATATCAATTCCCCCAAACAGCTCGGTGATATACTGTTTGACAGGATGAAGATACCGGGTGGCAAGAAGAATAAGAACGGATACTCCACCTCGGCAGATATCCTTGAGAAGCTGGCTCCGGATTATCCGTTTGTAGCGGATATACTTAAATACAGAGGGCTTGCCAAGCTTAAATCAACCTATGTGGATGGACTGTATCCCTGTATACGCGAAGACAGCAGGATTCATTCTACCTTCCATCAGACTATCACGGCTACGGGACGCTTAAGTTCATCAGACCCCAATATGCAGAATATTCCCGTGAGGATGGAACAGGGAAGGCTTATAAGGAAGATATTTGTACCTGAAGACGGGTATATATTCGTAGATGCGGATTATTCGCAGATAGAGCTAAGGATAATGGCCCACATGTCGGGGGATGAGAAGCTTATCGAGGCTTACAATAAGGAAGCGGACATCCACAGGATAACGGCATCGGAGGTGTTTCATATACCCTTTGATGAGGTCACCGACCAGCAGCGCAGAAATGCCAAGGCCGTTAATTTCGGAATTATATACGGTATCAGTTCCTTCGGACTCAGCCAGGACCTGAGCATTTCCGTTAAGGAAGCGAAATCATTCATAAACAGATATTTTGAGACTTATCCAAAGGTGAAGGAATTCGTTGATTCACTGGTCAAAGGCGCTAAGGATAAGGGCTATGTCACAACGATGTTTAAGCGTCGCCGTCCGGTTCCCGAGCTGTCAAGCGGTAACTTCATGCAGCGCTCCTTCGGTGAGAGGGTGGCAATGAATGCTCCAATACAGGGAACCGCCGCCGATATCATGAAGATAGCCATGATAAATGTGCTGAAGCGTTTAAAGGCCGAGGGACTTAAAACAAGGATGATACTTCAGGTTCACGATGAGCTGCTGCTAGAGGCTCCGATAGATGAAAAGGATAAGGTGTGCGCCCTGCTGGTTGAGGAAATGGAGAAGGCGGCGAGCCTGTCCGTGCAGCTCAAGGCACAGCTTTCGACAGGAACAGACTGGTATCAGGCCAAGTGATCAGGCACTGGGGTGCAGGACCGGGAAAGCTGTATGGGATGGCTCGATAAAAATAGGTATATAACTGATGAAGATAATAGGAATCACAGGCGGTGTCGGGGCGGGAAAGTCAACTGTTCTTGACATCATCGGGGATAGCTGTAACTGCTGTATCATCATTGCTGATAAGGCGGCACATGAGGTTGAGCGAAAAGGACAGAAATGTTACGAAGAACTGGTAGAGCTTCTGGGTGATGATATACTGGGAACAGACGGTGAGATAGATAAGAAGGCAATGGCGGCGCGTATCTTTGATAAAGATAACAGGGAGCTGCTTGAGAGGGTAAATGCCATCGTTCATCCGAGGGTTAAGGAGTATATACTGGGTATCATTGATGAGCACAGAGCAGAGGGCGATGTGGACTGGCTGTTTATAGAGGCGGCATTGCTTATAGAGGATGGTTACAAGGATATCTGCGATGAGCTGTGGTATGTATATGCCGATGAAGAGGTGAGAGCAGACAGGCTCAGGGCAAGCCGGGGATATTCCGATGAGAAGATAAGGGATATCATGGCAAGCCAGAAGGATGATGCGGAATTCCGTGCTGCCTGCGACCGCGTTATCGTGAACAACGGGGATATGGATGCCACCACCCGGTCGGTGAAGAGGTTGTTAAGACAGGACGTGTCATCAGAGTGTGTATGCAAATTTTGATTTAATGAGACGTATTGTTTTACGTTTAAATATAAATTTAAGCGAGGAGAGATATGGAAGAGGAGAAGAAGAATCCTGGGCAGCTTGTTTTCGGACTGGATATCGGAACAAGAAGTCTTGTGGGTACAGTAGGTTATAAGACTGGTGAGAAGTTCCATGTGGTGGCGCAGTGTGTAAGGGAACACGAGTCAAGATCGATGCTTGACGGGCAGATCCATGATATAAATACCGTAGGCCGGTCGATAGCGGATGTCAAACAGAAGCTTGAGAATCAGATAGGCAAGACACTTAATGAAGTATGTATCGCGGCCGCAGGCCGTGTCCTTAAGACGGTCACCACCACTGCGGAGATTGAATTCCCGGAGGATAAGACGGTTGATACAGAGGACATACACAGTCTTGAAATGCTTGGTGTGGAGAAGGCGTTTGAGGAGCTTACAAGTGAGAACCAGTCAGAGACCAGATTCTACTGTGTAGGTTATACCGTTGTCCATTACTACATGAACGGTCTTCAGATGGGTGTTCTTGACAAGCATAAGGCAAGGCGTATTTCGGTTGAGCTTATTGCAACCTTCCTTCCTGATGATGTCGTTGACGGACTGTACAGAGCCGTGGAGGTGGCGGATCTTCAGGTCGCAAATCTTACCCTGGAGCCTATAGCAGCCATTCAGGTTGCCATACCCGAGAGCTTCAGGATGCTTAATATAGCACTGGTGGATGTGGGAGCCGGAACGTCGGATATATCCATCACCAAGGACGGAAGCATAGTCGCTTACGGCATGATACCGATGGCAGGCGATGAGCTCACGGAGGCGATAGTCAAGAACTGCCTTGTTGACTTTACAACGGGTGAGGAGATCAAGACCTCATACGGCAAGAAGGTAATTAAATACAATGACATCATGGGCATACAGCAGAAGATAACCTCTGAGGAGATAGACAAGATCGTTGAGCCTGTTGTTAAGACCATGACGAAGGAGATCAGCGATAAGATCAAGGAGCTTAACGGTGATGAGCCAGTAAGCGCTATCTTTGTTGTAGGCGGAGGCGGCAAGCTCCCGATATTTGCGCAGATGCTCGCGGACGAGCAGGGTATCAGCAGACAGCGCTGCGCACTTCGCGGCGAGGAGGTACTTAAGGAGATCGATTACCAGATAGAGGATCCCAATATGGATTCAATGTTTGTTACGCCGATAGGTATCTGCCTTAACTTCTATGATTCCAAGAATAACTTCATATACGTTAACTTCAACGGCGAACGTGTCAAGCTGTACGATAACGGTCATCTTATGGTCGTGGATGCCGCTATACAGGCCGGCTTCCCGAATGAAGGCCTGTTTCCGAAGAGAGGTGCGGCTCTTGACTTTACACTTAACGGAACGCCTCATATGATCAGGGGCGAACTGGGTGAGACTGCCGTGGTAAAGGTGAATGATGAGGAAGTCAGCATCAATTCGGCGATAAGGGCGGGCGATAAGATAACCGTAGTGGAATCAACCGCCGGTGAGCCCGCAAAGGCACAGATCAACAAGCTTAAGGAATATGAAGCCACGCTTACGGTTATTGTGAATGATACGCCGGTTTCACTTCCGAAATACGCTGAGGTTAACGGTGAGCTTGAATCCGGATATTATGAGATCCGGGAGAATGACAATATCAGGCTGCTTGATTATTATACTGTCGGACAGATCGCTTCCTTTATGGATGTTACCCTTAAGGACGGCATGAATATATATGTTAACAACAAGCTGGCGGACAAAGATACGCTTGTTTACAGCAACTTCTCGATAATATGGACTTTAGAGGAACTGAGCCTTTCGGATGTTGATAAGGAAACGGATTATTTAAGCTACGCAGATCTGCCGGGAGATGATGAAGCCGGGCAGGAGGAAGCTTACGAAGAAGGCGGGGATATATCCGGGGAAATTCAGGAGGCGGATGAAGCCGGAACTGTGGATGAGCAGGGAGCGGGTAATATATCCGATGATAACGAAGCGGCAACCGGCGATATAATGGAGGATACTCTTCGGGCACTGAGGCAGGTCAGCGCCGATCTCGGAATTGATGATGTGAAGGACGAGCCTGCTTCGGATAAAAATGATGAGGGTGACGGAAACAGTGCGGATAATACCGCATCAGGCATGAGTATAGTGGTTAAGGTAAACGGTAAAGATGTCAAACTGACGGGTAAGAACGATTACATCTATGTGGATGTGTTTGAGTTCATTGATTTTGATCTGTCAAAGCCGCAGGGACGTGCTGTGGTAACCAGGCTTAACGAACGGACGGCGATTTTTAATGAGCCCATTAAATCAGGTGATGTTATCGAGATATATTGGGAGTAGATGTACGAGGAAGGGGAGAAATAATGCGACTTTGCAGTATAGCGAGCGGAAGCAGCGGGAACTGTATCTATGTGGGAGATGACAATACCCACCTTATAGTGGATGCGGGGATCAGCGGCAAACGGATTGAGGAAGGGCTCAATTCACTGGGAATTAAAACAGAGGAACTTGACGGCATCCTTATCACACACGAGCATTCGGATCATGTTTCGGGACTGGGAGTGCTGGCAAGGCGTTACGGGATACCTATGTACGGAACCGGGGGGACGATCAATGCGATCAAGAGCATAAAGTCACTGGGACAGATACCGGATGAATTGTTTAAGGTGATCAGGGCGGACAGTCCCTTTATCGTGAATGAGCTCAGGGTAAATCCCGTGAGGATAAGCCATGACGCCGCGGAACCGGTTGCCTACAGGATAGGAAACGGGGATAAGGCAGTCGGTGTCCTGAGTGATCTTGGGAAATATACGGATTATACAGTGGACAGTTTCTTTGGCGTTGATGCGCTGCTGCTTGAAGCCAATCATGATGTTAATATGCTTCAGGTGGGTAAATATCCGTATCAGCTTAAGTGCAGGATACTTGGTGATAAGGGGCATCTGTCCAATGAAACATCGGGTAGGCTGCTCAACAGGCTGCTGCACGATAATCTTAAGGCTGTATTCCTGGGACACTTAAGCCATGAGAACAATCTGGCGGAGCTTGCATATGAAACTGTACGTCTTGAGGTGCTCATGAGTGACAATAAGTATAAGCCGGAGGATTTCAGGATAAGGGTGGCTGCAAGAGACAGGATAAGTGAGCCTGTTACGGTATAGATGAAGCAGTGTTGATTATATAATAGTAACTATGACATGAGGAATTGGTATTATGAAGAAAACAATAATTACGGTAGTAGGTAAGGATGCTGTAGGTATTATTGCAAAGGTATGTACATATCTTGCAAATAACAGGATCAACATACTTGATATATCACAGACTATAGTCCAGGGATATTTCAATATGATGATGATCGCCGATATGAATGATTCAAGTAAGCCCTTCGGTGATGTTGCGGATGAACTTGAACAGATCGGCGAGGAGATAGGCGTGGTGATCAAGTGCCAGCGCGAGGATATCTTTAACAGCATGCACAGGGTGTAGGTGGGACAATGATCAACATATTTGAAGTAAATGAAACAAATGAGATGATCGAGAAGGAGAACCTTGATGTCAGGACCATAACCATGGGCATCAGCCTTCTTGACTGTATAACGGACGATCTTGAAAGACTTCGCTCCAATATATTCAATAAGATAATATCAAAGGCAGAGAACCTTGTATCGGTCGGTAAGGAGATAGAACGTGAATACGGTATCCCGATAGTCAATAAGAGGATATCGGTTACACCGATCGCCCTTATAGGTGCATCGGCATGTAAATCCCCCCGGGATTTTGCAGCCATCGCACAGACTTTGGATGAAGCCGCAAAGAAGGTGGGAGTTAATTTCATCGGAGGATATTCGGCACTTGTTTCAAAGGGGATGACGAAAAGTGAAGAAGATCTTATCAGATCGATCCCCATGGCATTGTCCGGTACATCCCTGGTATGCAGTTCCGTTAACCTCGGTTCGACAAAGACCGGAATAAATATGGATGCCGTAAGGCTTATGGGTCAGATAATAAAGGAAACCGCAGAGGCTACAAAGGAAAGCGATTCGCTTGGCTGTGCCAAGCTTGTGGTATTCTGCAACGCTCCGGATGACAATCCGTTTATGGCCGGGGCATTTCACGGAGTTACGGAAGCGGATACAATAATAAATGTCGGAGTCAGCGGTCCGGGTGTTGTAAACACGGCACTTAAAAAGGTAAGAGGTGAGAGCTTCGAGGTATTGTGTGAAACGATAAAGAAGACAGCCTTCAAGGTTACAAGAGTCGGCCAGCTGGTTGCAGGTGAAGCCTCCAGACGCCTTAATGTACCGTTCGGTATCGTGGATCTGTCGCTTGCGCCCACACCCGCAATAGGAGACAGCGTGGCTGATATCCTGTGTGAGATCGGTCTCGAGCATGCGGGAGCACCAGGTACAACTGCAGCCCTGGCACTGCTCAACGATCAGGTTAAAAAAGGCGGTGTGATGGCATCATCATATGTCGGTGGTTTAAGCGGTGCATTTATCCCTGTCAGTGAAGATCAGGGAATGATAAATGCGGTGGAAGCCGGCAGCCTTACACTTGAGAAGCTTGAAGCGATGACCTGTGTATGTTCGGTCGGTCTTGATATGATAGCAATACCCGGAGATACAAAGGAAACCACGATCTCCGGTATTATAGCGGATGAGATGGCAATAGGCATGGTCAATCAGAAGACCACGGCTGTAAGGGTAATCCCGGTTATAGGCAAGTCGGTAGGAGAGAGGGTGGAGTTCGGAGGACTGCTCGGATATGCTCCGATAATGCCCGTGAATCAGTATTCCTGTGAGGCATTTGTTAATCGTAAGGGCAGGATACCCGCACCGATACACAGTTTTAAAAACTGAAAGTTACCCTGACACCACCATTGTGTGTTCATATTCTGAGATAAAGGACTGTCTGCATTTGGAGCAGGCAGTTTTTTCATATATATCATCAGCATATATACCTTCACGGAACATCCTGACGGCCAGATCCAATCGTGAAATATCTTTGTTCGAAAAATTTTCTTTTTTGGAACCGCAGCCATAAAAGGCCCTGATCACGGTCTCATGATCTGCATTCTTTGATATTACCGGAATTAAAGCGTTGTGTTTGAGCTGATGCATAAGCTCTGCGGCATCCTTTCTGAAGCCAAGCGGCTTTATGTAGTAATTCCATCCGCTCCCGGTATATTCTCTCATG
>JAEEHY010000350.1 GCA_016281085.1 Lachnospiraceae bacterium | reverse complement strand
GACAGAAGTCCCTGAAACGAAATCCAAAGACACAGAAGATAAGGATCAGAAAAAGGATCAGAAGGAAGCATCCGGATCTGAGAAGAAGACTGAGACTAAAACTGACAAGAATACACAGAAGGCCAAAGGCACTGTGTCTGATAATAATGCCAAAGTTGTCACAAAGGTTCCCGATAAACCTGAGAAGAAAGAAAATGCAGAAACCGATGAATATCCGGCATTCGAAGGCAAGAAGACAGTTGACGGAGTAACAGTCACCGTCAGTGCAGAGGAAGGTACCTTCCCTGAGGGAACAAAGCTCAGCGTAACAAAAGTATCAGCCGTTAAAGAAATCAAAGAGGTTCAAGAAGCAGTGGAAGAAGAACGCGGTAAGGATGTGAATGTTGCTGCTTCTTATACCTTTGATATCAAGCTTCTTGATAAAGACGGAAAAGAGATACAGCCTGCAGATGGTAAAAAGGTAAATGTCAGCTTCAAGGTTGCAGAGGTTGCGGACAAGAACCTTAATACGGAAGTATATCATCTTTCGGAAGAAGGTGATGACTATACGGCAGAGGAACTTAAAGTTTCTGAAAAAGGAACAGAGGCAACCGTAGAGACGACAGGATTCTCTTATTATACAGTAGAGTTCACCTATGACACTCTTCAGTATGTGATGAACGGTGATACAAGCATACCGTTAGCAACCATACTTAAGGAAGTAGGGCTGAGTGGTGAAGTGACTGATGTGAAGGTCAGCAATGACAGCCTGTTCAATGCTTCGAAGGAAACAGGGGAATGGATAGTTACAGCACTCAAGGCATTCAGCAGCGAGGAGTGGATGAAGGTAACGATCAATGGGTTTGAATATGAGATCGTGGTGACGGATGATGATATCGTGCCCTATCTGGATTGGGACGATACCAAGAAGGAACTGGTTGAGAAGACCTGTACTAACTACACTGTGGTCACCGCCGAGACGGTCGAGTGGGCTGATGGCTGGTATGTGGTGAACAGTGACATACCGAGTGGAACCCGAATTAATGTCAACGGTACAGTTCATGTGATCCTTTGCGATGACACGACGCTTAATAGTGGAATTAATGTTACTGAAGGTAATACAATAAACATTTATTCGCAAAGTATAGGGGACAATGCAGGTGAGTTGATAGCTCGAGGAGGCGATAGACAAGCCGGAATTGGTGGTGGCTCTGGAGGAAACGGTGGTAGTGTGATCATCTATGGCGGCAACATCACAGCAGTTAGCGGCGAATATGGTGCTGGCATTGGTGGTGGCTCTGGAGGAAACGGTGGTAGTGTGATCATCTATGGCGGTAATGTTGATGCTTCTTGCAGCGCTCGGTGCGGTGCGGGTATTGGCGGTGGCGATAATGGCGGAAACGGTGGTGACGTAACCATCTATGGTGGAATCGTAAATGCCCGAGGTGGCGCATGGGCTTATGGTTATAGCGGTGCTGGTATCGGAGGCGGTAGTGGCAGTGCAGGTGGTACAGTGAAAATCTATGGAGGCACAGTCACAGCTCAAGGTGGCTTTGAAAGTGCTATGGGCATTGGAAAGGGTTCCCATGCAGGAAGCAAGAAGGACGGAGATCTGATTGTTGCTTCGACCCATGTTGCATACAGCCACACCCAACCCATAACAGACGAAACCAAGAGCAGTGCTGAGGCCAAGCAGGGCACCGATGCGGCGTTGGACATTACCCGCAAGCAGTACATGCTGGTTGAGAAGGGCACAATTCCAAAGAATTATCCCATTTGGATCTCAAATATACAGGTCACAAGTAACACGCTGTCCGGTGATGGATGGAGTTACGATCCTGAGACAAATACTTTAACGTTTGAAAACTACAATTTTGATGGTCCGGGAAAGGCTAAACCAACCGATTCTACGGTGATATTTAACGAATCTGAAAGTGGGACATTTATTATTGAGTTGAAAGGAAGCAATACAATAACACAACGGGGTAAGAGCGACAATAATGTCAAGTATGGTATTTACAGCAGAAGTGATCTCGTTATTACAGGAAGCGGAACGCTTGACATTAAAACTACAGATGGCGCATTTCGAGGCGCCGCTATATATGGAGAGAAGAATGTCACAATTCAGGGAGGAGCCACCGTTAATGCGACTTCCGGAACCGTGACAGGTGATCTACAAGGTTATGGTATAGGTGGTGGAGATAACTCGACTCTTACGGTTGAGGCGGGAACAGATGTTACTTTGACCGGTCCGAAAGGCGGAACAAACCTCAAAGTAATAAACAAAGAGTATGGAATAGGTTGGACGGATACGGCAGGTACTGCGGGAGAGACACCTATAGATATCAATACTACGGGGGCGTATCTTACCAATTATAAGAAGGTTCGGTTTGCACCCATAACTATCGAGAGTGTAGAGGTGGATATAGACGCACCTGTTGCGACCGTGCTGCTTGACACAGAGGCAACGACTGACACAGATAACGTTACTCTGAAAGAAAACGGCGCAATCACTTGGGATCCCGCCGCACCGCAGGATGGCAAGGCAGCTTATGCAACGGTCTACACAGCAACAGTAACTGCTGAAGCGGACACAAGCTATGTATTTGCTGATAGTGTAACAGCAAAAATAAACGGACAGACAGCTACCGTCACGAAGAATGTGGATGGTACACTGAATATCTCCTATAAATTTGATAAAACGGATCTGATACCGGTGATAATTGAAACAACAGACAAAGAAGTCACTTATTCGGATGATGATATCACAATCCCGGTGAATGGAATGTTCGATATTCCTGAGGGAGCAGGCCAGGCAACCTACAGTGTGGAAAACGGTACAGGTGAAGGTACCTATGATGCTCAGAGCGGTGTGCTTACCGTTACAAAGTGCGGAACCTTTACCATTAAAGTTAACACTGCTGAAACAGATACTCATGCAGCAGCAGAAGCTACAGCAACGTTGACCGTAAACAAGGCGGACAACCCTGCAAATGTCGAAGCTTCGGCAGAAGTAAAAGTAGGCGGGAACACCGTAGATCTGACGGACAACGTTACGCTGAACGATGCAAAGGGTCCTGTAAGCTATGCGATAGAAGGCGATGCGAAGGGCTGTTCGCTGAGTGGCAGCGTTCTGACCTCCGGAGACAGTACTGGATTTGTAACTGTGAAAGTTACTATTGCAGAGGACGACAATTACAAAGAGCTTGTAACATCCATTACGGTAACGATCACCGACAAGGATACACAGACCATTACTGTAGATGATGTAACTGTCGAGGATGGCGAAAAGGGCAAGAAAGTAAGTGCCACCACTTCCGGAGACGGAAAAATAAGATATGCCGTCAAGGAAGGCAGTGAGGACTATATCGAAGTGGATCCGCTGACCGGTGAACTTACTGTCAAGAAGGTACCTGAAAACGGTAAGGCATATGTAACTGTAATAGCAGAGGAAACAAAGGAATATGCACAGGCTACCAAGGATGTGACTATAACCATTATGGTTCCCAAACACGAACCCAAAATTGAAGAGAGTTCGGGTGACTCAGTTCTGCCAAGTCCCGATGCGCTTGATATCATATACAAAGAGAATGGCGTAAGGATAATGACTGCGGGAGCGGCAAAGCAGATCCAGGGACCTGCAGCCCAGTATGCGTTCAGAAGGATCCTGATACCGGGATGTAAGGAAGCATTTACCTTCAACTTTATGGTCGATGGTAAGAACGCTGACTTCAACCTGAAGCACGGAAAGCTTGCAGTGTTTATCCCGGATGCATACAGGAAGAAAGGGAGGGTGTTTGCACTGCTTGTAATTGACAAGAACGGAAGAGTGCATTTCTGTCCCGATACTGATTTTGATCCGACAAAGATAACGGTTGATCTGTTCGTTGAAGGCTATGCCTTTGATCTGATCTATGTAGATGCGAATTAAATAGAGGATT
>JAEEHY010000349.1 GCA_016281085.1 Lachnospiraceae bacterium | reverse complement strand
GCATTTTTATACCATTTCACTTCCCCGCCCAGTATTGATATTACATCAAATCTGACATTATCCGTATCTTTCAGCTTTCTGTATACTCTGAAATAATCCGCAACGCGGGATATTCTGTATTGTTTCCTTGGATTTACGGCTTCGGCCGGATCACCCGCATCTTTGTTTTTCCTGTATTTCACTTCGAAGAATATATAGTATTCACCATCGTGTCCGACTATATCAATTTCACCGGTCCTCGAACGGAAATTACGGGTTATAACCTTAACCCCTCTCTTTGAAAGATAGTCGACGGCTATATCCTCGTACCTGCTTCCCACCGCTCTTTTATTCATCAGATCCCCTCTTTTTTTGCAGCATCGATACAGTATTTCTCATATTTCCCGTATGAAGGCTTTACAAGCGGCTCTATCCTTTCGTACTCCTCCAGAACGCTTTTTTTGTACGTGGGATTCAGCAGTCCTCTGTAGTACATCTTGATCTCGGCCTCCTTATCACCCGTCGTACCGTCAAGTAACGAATGGCCAAGCCTTACACGGTAATCTCTCAGATCCTTTATAAACCTCCTGTCACAGCGCTTATAACAATTAACCGATGCCTTGAGATCATCCAGAAAATAATATATCTCACCGAGAGCCATATTGATCTGTGTTCCGATGATAGTCCCGTCATCAACCTTTTCACCCGCAGCCTTATACAGCTTAAGCGCCTCTTCATACCGGTTAAGTCCCATAAGCCTTGCCGAATAGGCAAAATCCATGTCACTTAGGGCATCGCCGTAAAGCGAAGGCTCGGAAACTGTCTTAAGCATTTCTTCCAGGCTGACGGTTTCGCCGTTCTTCATAAACGAAAAAGAACTGCCATCAGCCTCGGTCGAGGAATTATAATACTTAAGCTTTTCATTGAGCTTTCCACGGAGCACGGAGAGCATGAATTCATTGGCATAGGGTTCGACCTTAAGAACTCTCCTTAAGCTCATCAGCACATAACGCATCAGCTCACCCATAAACAATTCTTCACTGATCACAGGCGGTTCCCCGTCTTCTATTTCCCTGATACCGTCCCAGTCCTCATAGGAGCGTTCCTCGTTTATTGTGCCGTCCTTAACAGATATGCACACGGAATATGGCCTTCCGAGCGCTATCAGCAGATTGCCGTCCAGAAGATAGATCTCTTTGCTTACAAAGACACCTCTTTGATTGGTCATAAGACCGTCGTACTGCATCTGTAATGAATTACTGAAACTGAAATAGATCATTGACGCACCTCCGATTCCCTCATTTACATATCTGCCGTTACCGCTTAATTACATCTGATGTCTTACAACCCTGTATTCATCACCGTTCGTGTAATACGGACAGCCTTTGAAATCCCGTTCCATCAGCCTTGAATAATCATCCTCATCCATATCCATATCGCAGATGTAATCCTCATATTCTTCATCATAAAAATAGTATGCACATGTATCACAGCTTGCAGTTGACATGATTTCCTTCCTCCGTCAGTTATACTGACTGTTATACAGATTGTAATAGAACCCCTTCCTTGTGAGAAGCTCCTCATGATTTCCCTGTTCTATTATATTCCCCGCATTCATAACAAGTATGAGGTCTGCATTCTTTATCGTCGAAAGCCTGTGTGCAACAATAAAAGACGTACGTCCCTCCATCATCTTAAGAAATGCATCCTGGATCTTCATTTCGGTTCTTGTATCTATTGATGATGTCGCCTCATCCAGAATAAGCATGGGCGGCAGCGAAAGCATCACTCTCGTTATGCAGAGAAGCTGTTTCTGGCCCTGCGACAGACTGCCGCCTTCCTCGCCTATCACCGTATCATATCCGTTCTTAAGCCTCCTTATAAACGAATGTGAATGAACCTCCTTTGCAGCCTTTATCATATCCTCATCGGAAATATCCCTGCCCATCTTGATATTATCCCTGATCGTTCCGTTCCTTAACCAGGTATCCTGCAGTACCATTCCGTATGAATTCCTCAGGCTGTGCCGAGTGATACTTCTTATATCGGTGCCGTCGACGGCTATTTCACCCGAATCCACATCATAAAAACGCATAAGAAGGTTTATTATCGTAGTCTTTCCGCATCCTGTCGGACCTACTATTGCAACATGTTCTCCTTTTTTAACGTCTATACTGAGACCGGTAATAAGCTCCTTTGATCTGTCATACGAAAAAGCAACATCTCTGCAGCACACATCTCCTTTTACATCTCCCGCTTCGCTGCCTGACTGTACTTCCTCTTCCTCATCGATCACATCAAATACCCTTTTTGCACAGGCCAGAGCATTCTGAAGCTCGGTTATCACGCCGGAGATTTCATTAAACGGTTTCGTATACTGATTGGCATAACTGAGAAAGCTTGTAAGTATTCCGACACTCATCCCGCCGCCAAGGACATTTATTGCTCCGAACAGAGCAACCATTGCATACACGATACTGTTGACAAACCTTGTCCCCGGATTTGTAAGAGAGGAAAAAAACACTGCCCGAAGAGAAGCTCTGCGCAGCTCGGAATTAATAAGATCAAATCTGTCAAGTGCCCTCTCTTCGTACGAAAATGCCTTAACAACCTTCTCATTTCCTATCATTTCATTGATAAGCTCCGTCTGTTTTCCCCTGATGGCAGACTGTTCCCTGAACATATCGTAGGTTCTTTTTGCTATAAACCTTGCAACAAACAGCGAAAGAGGCGTTACAAGTACCACGATCAATGCTATCGGTGCATTCATTGAAAACATAAACCCAAGAGTTATCAGTATAGTCATAAAACCTGTAAACAGCTGGGAAAAACCCATCAGCAGACCGTCAGCCAGCTGATCTGCATCCGAGGTTATCCTGCTGAGCAGATCTCCCGCAGGATGTTTGTCCAGATAGGAAAACGGCAGGCGGTGGAGCTTTTCAAACGCATCGTTCCTTATATCTTTGACCACTCCATAGGTTAGCCTGTTGTTCACCTCATTCATTATCCAAAGTGATGCCGCAGCAGACACTGTTGATATTACAGCCTTTGTCAGAATACCCGTAAGAGCGCCGTAATCGGTTCCGCCGTATACGATACAGTCAATCGCACGACCGACCAGAATGGGGACATACAGACCTCCCGCCACGTTTATCATCGCAAAAAGAATGGAAGCCGCGGCACTTACCCTGTATTTTCTCACATAACCCAGTATTCTCTTTATTGTACCGTCCGAACTTATATCCTTCATTGATCAACCACACATACACAGTCACGACCGTTTTCCTTTGCCTCATACAGAGCTTTATCAGCTCTCATCACAAGACTGTCAACATCATCGGCATCCTTCGATCTGCCTATTGGTGTCACACCTGCACTTACCGTAATACTGAACTGATCATCTATCACGATCCTGCTCAATCTGTTTCTCATATCATCAAGAGCTTTTTTCGCGGCAGATGCATCTCCCAAGAGAATTCCCGTGAATTCATCTCCTCCCCATCTGCATATGTATCCCTTGTTATCTGCAGTAACAAGAAGCTGGTCAGCCAGTACCTTAAGGGCCTTATCTCCGGCCGAATGGCCGTAAACATCATTTATTCTCTTGAATTTGTCTATATCAAGTATGAACAGACACAGATCCTCATCCTTATAACTGCAGTTCATCAGATACCATGTTCTGAATGCATTTCTTCCCGGAAGACCCGTAAGTGCGTCCCGTGCCGACAGTCTTAAATCTCTCCATATATTGATCCTGTTTTCCACAAGAGCACATACAAGCATTACATCAACACCGTCATCATCGCCCGATGTCGGTATGATCAGTTCATCTGCATCCCACAGCTCAACCGTTTCGCCCGGTTTCAGCTTTTTCCTTCTGAATACCGTACCGTTGGTGGATTCGGCGGCAGTGAAGGTCACTTTCCCGTTCTTTGTTTCAAAAAAACCGTGTCTTCTCGATACATATTTATTGGTTATGGGTATATCGGGCACCTGTCCCTTCGAAGGTCGTCCTATCCACTGTTTTCCGGAAAGGACAAATTCAAGTATCTCATGTTCAAAGCATACAAAAAGGCGGGGCTGTATAACATATTCCGAAGAATCTCCCAGATATTCTTCACCTGCTTCATCAAGAAAAACAGTCCTTACATCATTTTCCCTACTCATGGCTTCCCTCCATCTCATTAACTCTATCACACTTAAACACTACTGTCACCAAACCCTTCTTTTAGTCGCATCAGGCATTGTTTGAATCATGGATTTCCCTGTATACACTGCAGCTTTCAAGAAGATCATCATGTTTTCCGTATCCCACCATACAGCCATCCTCAAGCACTATAATGCGGTCTGCATTCCGCACAGATGATGTTCTCTGCGAAACTATGAATACAGTCGGATTGTAGCTTATGCCCGCAATGTTCCTGCGGAGCTTAAGATCCGTTGCATAATCAAGCGCTGATGAAGAATCATCCAGGATCAGTATTTCCGGTTTCCTTACCAAAGCCCTTGCTATCGTAAGCCGTTGTCGCTGTCCGCCGGACAGATTACTTCCGTTTTGCTCGATGAAACCGTCAAGACCACCCTTACTTTCAACAACCTCTTCGCATACAGCAAGTTTCACAGCCTCCATGAGTTCTTCGTCCCGAGCTTCCTCATTGCCCCATCTTAAATTGTCGGCTATAGTCCCTTTAAAAAGGACAGCCTTCTGCGGAACCAGACCTATCCTTCGTCTGAGGCTTCCGATATCCTGTTTCCTTACATCCCTTCCACCTACCGACACACTTCCCTCAGTCACATCATAGAAGCGGGGAATAAGATTTACCACCGATGTTTTCCCGGAGCCTGTTCCTCCTATTATACCGATCGTCTCACCTTTCTTTACGGAGAAATCAATATCACTCAATGCTTCATCTCCGGATTCATTGTATTTAAAGCATACATGATCAAAGGTCACAACCGTATCGTCACCGGAGCTTTCCTCCTTTGCTGTTCCATCCTTTATATCCGGAGCTATCTCAAATACATCTGCGATCCTGTCGCCGCTTGCTATTGCCTTGTTTAACAAAACTATCAGATTGGCAAGCTTGATAAGCTCTACAAGTATCTGTGACATATAGTTGTAAAGTGCAATGATCTCACCCTTTGACAGGATCCCTTCATCCACCTTCAACGCTCCTGTATATATAAGAAGGATTATGGCAAAATTTATCAGAACAAAGGTCAGCGGATTAAGTGCCGACGACAGATGACCCGCTACGATCTGCCCGTCAAAGAGACTGTCCGCGGCCGATGTAAATCCCTCCCGTTCTTTGTCCTCCATGGTAAATGCCCTTATCACCCTGGCTCCGCTAAGATTCTCTCTTGTAAGAAGGGTTATCCTGTCAAGCCCTGCCTGAACTCTCTTGAGCAGGGGAATATTAAAGTACATTATACCTCCGACTGTCGCGAACAGTATTATTATCACAACAAGAAAGATCATGGCTTCACGAACATTTATCGTAAAAGCCATGATCATCGCTCCGAAAACTATAAACGGCGAACGCAGGAACAGACGCAGAAACATATTAACTCCTGTCTGCGTCTGATTGATATCACCGGTCATCCTTGTGATCATTGTGGATGTGCCGAGTTCATCTATGTTTTTGTAAGATAAGCTCATTATATGCTTAAACAGATCATGTCTCAATTCTGCGGCAAAGCCCGTCGCTGCCTTGGCAGCCATATACTGTGCACTTACCGCGCTGATAAGGCCGACAAGTCCGAGACATACCATTATGACGGCATTTCTTATGATGAAGGCCCTGTCACTTCCTCCTATACCCCTGTCGATTATGGCAGCAACAACAAGCGGAACAAACAGTTCAAAGATTGCTTCGAGCATCTTGAACAAAGGAGCCAGCACACATTCTTTCCTATATGAACTTAGATATTTTAAAAGCTTTCTCAAATTACACTCCGCTTATTGTCTGTCATAATAGCGTTTCCCGGCACTCGGCCTGAAATAAGTACGGATATAGCCTCTTTTGGATACTATGACAAAATCATTTGTTTCTTCAATATAATAGACATCATCACCATCCTCTGCTTCAAGCTTGTGAAGTGCCCTTTCATCATTTACAACCTCAGAGGCGGCAGCCTGATACTCCTCAGCAGATGCAAATCCCATTGACTTTCCATGTTTTTCGTAATGCTGCATCAGATATTCATTGTTCCTGAACCGGTATACCGGAGCTGATGCCTCATCAGCCTGTATCCCGGGTTCACCGGCATCCGAAACATCTTCTCCCGAAGGCATCTCATTGATCCCGGCCGTTTCTGCGGAATCGTTTGAACCATCGTTTGAAGCAGCGTTTAAACCATTATTTGAACCATCCTCATAGGCTTCATCGTCTGCTTCATATTCTGTACTGTATTCATAGGCAGACGGCTGTGTATCATTACCCTCTGTCGATGAACTGTAGGAATATGCCCCTCCTCCTGCCGCCAGCAGTGCTACCGCGGCAGCTATTCCGGCGAATTTATACCTTGCACCTTTCCCGCTGTTCGTTTTTTTACCGGTGTCTGCAACCGGTTCTTCCTTATCCTTATTGTCCGTATTGCCCTTATGGTCCGTATTGCTCTTATTGCCCTTGTTGGCCTCTCTGCACTCCTTACATCTTTTCGGAAGCGTCAGCCCCTTATCCTTATAAAACTTGATCTCCCCTTCCGATAAGTCAAATTCCTTACCGCATTGAACGCATTTACGTTTCATCAGGTATCCTTTCCTATTAAGCTTTTTCCTGTATCAAACTAAAATGTTATACTGCCCTGTACCTGCTTCTGCATATATTCGACAAAATCCTTCTCCGGCAGAGGCCGGCAGAAATAATAACCCTGCAGATACTCACAGCCCTGTATGTAATCCGCTCCGAGATCCATGAACTTCATAACCACTTTTTCTTCTTCAACTCCCTCGACCAGTACCTTCTTGCCCATCTGCTTAAGCATCTTGATGGTATCCTGGACCATGATCCACATCTGCGGATCATCAACTCCGTCTACAAAGGTCTTATCAAGCTTTACTATGTCAACGGGAAGTGTTGTAACCCTCTTGACATTGGAATAACCCGTTCCGTAATCGTCAAGGGCAAAATGTATACCCATTTCATGCAGCCTGCTTATATTCTGATCCACCACATCAGGATCAAAGTCAACAGCCGATTCGGTTATCTCGAAATTGATAAGTGCCGGATCCAGACTGTATTTTTCCAGAAGCCTTTCAATCTTGTCCACGAGGTTGATCTCAATACACTGGGATGTAGACATATTTACCTCAATACATTCAAGACCCAGTGCCTCAAAGTCATTCTCGGAAATAAACCTGCACACATCCTCAAGAACGAAATCACCGATCGCATGTATTGCGCCGCTGATCTCCGCCGCTGATATAAACATGGGCGGAGCGATCATTCCGTAAGTCTCATCCCTCAGCCTTATAAATGCCTCGGCAGCAATAAACCTGTTCTCCCTGATAGAATATATGGGCTGATAGAACATCTCAAAACATCCCTGGGAAAGAGCCCTGTCAATGATATCATCTATATCGCTCTTTATCTTGAAATCCCTGTCATCCACATAGTCCGGATAATTCATGACATCCTTAACCTCGGGAAGGATCATCTGATACGTCGAACCAAAGGTATACAGGGTATTGAAATTATCAATATCATCCGGACATTTCAGGATACACAGCCTTGCATCTATCATAAGTGTAAAGCTGTCGACCTGCAGGGTATCAGCATAATGGTTCTTAACCTGTACTCCCATCTTCTTGACCTTCTCATAATCATCGGTCTCAGACATAAATCCGTAAAGTCCGTCCTCAAGATAATACAGACTGCCTTCAAGCGAATTGTATCTTGCAAACGATCCGAACTTGGCCGACTGTGACCTCAGGAACTGGTTCAGCAGTTCTTCACCCAGATACAGCCGTAAGTTCTTGAAATTTACCATTTTTATGAACAAAATATATATCGGAGTGCGGGTAGTAAGAGCATTCTTCACATATTCATGAGCAAGATCGGCCTTCCTGGCTCCCGTAAGAGGATCGAGCATTTCTTCATTACGCCTGATTATAAGACTGAAGAGGAGCATCGATACAGATACCATAAACATCTCTATAAGCTGATTGGGGAGGAAAACCTGTATAACAATTCCAAACAGAGTTATGGGATACACCGCCAGCATGATTATGAGCTTATCCTTCTTCATTATCTTCCTGTATTTAAGCAGTATCACTATCTGGAACAGCATAAAAAGCAGACCGCTCACATAAAATATGATCAGTCCCGGGCATCTTACATATTCAAGCTCATCGGAAATATAAAATATCGTCGGATAAAACATATTTGAAACAAGAGCCACAAGATTCAGCAGGATATACGATATCCATGTAGTCTTAACAGCCCTGTTCTTACGGAACTCATGCCATAAGCCTATATTCGAATATATGAACGGTAAATAGGCGGCAAGAATGAGATTGTGGGCAAGAAAATACAAATACTGCCACATATATTCCATGCCAATATTAAACTTGTCATGCTCACCGTAATCTGAAATATAAGCTCCACCCAGATCGCTTACAGTTGAAAATATGATTATTCCTATTGTAAGGTAAAACAGTATATTGGTCCTGCCATGTAGCATTTTCTTTAACAGGCAGGTTCCGATTATCAGTATTAAGATTATGCATGCACAAATATCATAATAAAGTACCATTATCTTAAGATGCCTTCCCTGAATTCCTTGTATTGACAAATTCTATGAAATCATTCTCCGAAAGCGGTTTGGAGAAATAAAAGCCCTGAATGTAATCGCACCCCAGCTCCACAAAACGTTCCAGTGTTCTTTCATCCTCAACACCTTCAACCAGTATCTTCTTATTCATACGCTTAAGCATATTGACAGTATTTACAATGGCGATCCACATCTTCGGATCATCCATCTCGTCAACAAAGCTCTTATCAAACTTGATAATATCAAGTGGCAGCGATACAACCCTCTTGATATTGGAATAACCGGTTCCGTAATCATCAAGAGAAAACTTAAATCCCATATTCCAAAGGCTGAAAATGTTGTTGTCGGTTATAACGGGATCGTAATCCACCGCCGTTTCGGTTATTTCAAGGTTAACCTGTGAGGTTTTGACCTGATATTTGGAGATCAGACCCCTTATCTTCTCAACAAGCTTGGGTTCGATACACTGGGTTACGGACAGATTGATCTCTATATATTCCAGTCCACTGCCCGTGAATTCCGGGCTGTGGATAAAGCGGCATACATCCTCAAGAACGAAATCGCCTATATCATGTATTGCTCCGCTTGCCTCCGCCGCAGGTATGAATATGGCAGGAGAAACAAAACCGTACTCATCATCAAACAGTCTTATAAGCGCCTCTGCCGATACGAATTTCTTCTGCTTCACGGAATATATGGGCTGATAATACATCTGGAATTTATTTCCGGATATACCCCTTTTAATAATGTCATCGACATCACTCTTCATCCTGTAATCCTTTGAAGACAGTATTTCGGAAAGAATTATCAGATGATCGACATCGGGCACGGTCCTGTGGAATGAGCCCATAAAATTAATAAGTGAATTGTAGGTTCCTATATCATCGGGTAACTGTGCAAAACAGACAACCGTATTTAACTTGATCTCAAGATTGCTGAGCGTGAAGCTCTCCTGCAGATATGCTACCACCAGCCTTCCCAGATCAACTGTATGGTCGTATTTATCTCCATCGGTAATTATGGTAAACACACCGCGCCCGTTATAGTATACGTCCTCATAAATATTTATGATACGACCCATCTGCATAAGCTTCTCGCCGGCACGCCTTAATACCATATTGTAAATTTCCGGGCCGAGATTAGAACGAAGTGCACGATGATTCCTGATCTTGATGAATATTGCATTCATCGGGCGCTGAACATTGTATGATTTGTACATATCCTTAAAAAATGCATGCTGGCTCAGTGTTCCGACAGAGGCATCAATGGTGTCCTCAGGCCGCTGTACTACGGTAGCTATCAGGAATAAAGTAAGAGAAAGCGCCAGAATTTCCAGCCTCATCTCAATATGGATCCTCTGCATGATTATCGCTGTCAGGTTAAGAGGCACAAACCCGCAGAGCATGATATATTCAGACAACCTTACGGTTTTTCTGTACTTTATAAGGACATATATTACACAGAAAAGATATACAAGAGCAGAGGCATAAATTATGGACATATGAACGCCTCTGTGATATACACCGTTTTCATCGATATAAAATATGGACTTTGTAAAGACATTGGCTATAACGGAAATGAAGATAACCATAAAAGGCAGAGCAAATAATATTAAATTCACCTTTCTGATCTTCAGCTTATGCCAGATCCCCATAAAGGAAAACAGGAATAATATGTATGCCGGAGTAGTGGCATGTCTCAATATAAAAAACAGAGTATTAGAAAACAGCTGAATACCGGCATTTGACGGACTCTGTTCTACATAAGTTCCGAATAAGCTGTCAAATACATCCATCAGACCGGCCGACAAAAACAGGACCGCAAGTATGAGTATAAGCCTGTTTGTTCTTCCTTTGGTATAATGCTTGGTAAGCAGGAATATTAGAACCGCAGCAGACAATACTATTGCGCAGATATCAAAATATATAATACGCATGTCAAACCCCACGTTAATTTACTGTTATTTAAGCTCCAGACCGCCCTTTGCCTTAAGCTCTCCGACTATGGACGAAGCCGCTTCCTTAAGGAGCTTATGTATATCCGTTTCCGTTCCTACCGTTATGGGATAGGATGCCATCTCAACAGTAACCGGAAACTTATCAGCCGAACCGGAATTGTATTCTTCAAGCCGGCTTCTCACTTTTTTCTTTATACTGTCTATCATATCATATTTATCGCTCAGAATCACAGAAATAAACTCATCATCTCCTATTCTTGCAGGTATGGCCTCTTCTCCGAGAATATTCCTGAATATCTCCGATGCTTTTATCAGCGCTTTATCTCCGTTAGGATATCCGTAGCGCCTGTTAATTTCATTTATATGCGAAACATCGGCAAATAGGAGATAACCTTTTCTTCCGCTGTTTCCCTGCATGAGCTGATCGAAACGCTGTACAAATCCCGTGCCGTTCAGAAGTCCCGTCAGATCATCCTTATCCGAAACATAATTGATCACATCCGAAAGCTCCCTAACCTTCTCCCGAGCACCGTCTGCGATGTAGTTAATGTCTCTGAAATGAAAAAATGCTCCGATCTGCAATGTACACATCATCGCAAAAAACACGTCCTGTTTTTCAATCTCATATAATATTATACCATACTGTCTGTTCCCCGAACAAATAACAAATGAAGAATAACTGTGCGGATCGTAATGAGGCAGTACGGAAGTTATGCCGTTATCCTTATCGATATTGATACTGTTGTTTTTAAGATATACATGAAGCTCGCTTTCATCAAAATGTCCTGCATAATGCAGCTTCTTCGGCACCGGAGGGAGCTGTCCCTCCCTGTATATCACCGGACTGTCATACAGAAAGATGTGTGCCGACCTGACGTTCATTCCACGCAGTCTTCTGAACATCGTGGCCATCGCATCATTTTCGGTCATATTGGTGTCCAGAAGATCCTTGGTGAACAGAGGTATAAACCACAGCTGTTCCTTCCTTCTGTTCCCGGTATACCGCATCCTCCTGATCTCCGCTTCCTTAAGTCCCTTAAACATCTTCAGCATCATATCAGTCAGCTTGGCACGTTCCTTTCCGTGTGGCAGCATATACATCATATTCTCGAGTATATCCACTGTCTTATCGGTTATCATCCTCGCCGAAACATCTTCGAATTCCATAAGCTCGTTTATTAAACCGTTTATCCCTACGTACTCATCTTTAAGCTCATCCCAATCCGTAAGCAGCGCTTTATAAATGCACACAAGCATTTCCTGATATTTCTGTTCAAATTTCTTTCTTTCGGTTTCAAACGGCTGATAGGTAAATATATCATTGATCGCCTTTGCCGAAGCAACATCCAGATAATCCCTGAGCTTCTTTTTGATCTGCTCATCAAACGGAGCGGGACCTCCGATATGTCTTTCGGGTCTTAAGCCTATCATGCAGCCACACGAAGCGCGTTTGACAAATCTGCAGGCAAATCTTTTTCCTCCGGTCTCCCTGCCGGACGCAATGCCGATGGTACGTTTTACGGCTTCCCTTCCGTAATCATATCCGTCATACATTACTCCCGTCAGCTCCGGATTCATTTCATGGGATCTTCCCACGCCGTCAAACCCCGT
>JAEEHY010000348.1 GCA_016281085.1 Lachnospiraceae bacterium | reverse complement strand
CCTCCCAGCAGTCGTTCAGATGATTTTCCCTATAGGAGGATATCCTGTAGTAATCACCCGTTCTTACCAGTTCATTGTATTTATGATACATCTCTGTCTGCTCAGGTATCATTGCCCTGTCTTCTTCGGGTATCCGGGTGATATCCAACTCGTATCCGAAGGTTCCGGCAAGCGCCACGTACCCTCTCGTTTCAAAAGGCGTAACCCTGCCAACTGTATGGTTCGGACAATCGCTCACGTGTGCACCCATGCTTGACAGCGGATACACAATGGCAGTGCCTTCCTGGATACTCAGTCTCTCAATGGCATCGGTGTCATCCGAACACCATATCTGTGGACTGTAATACAGCATGCCCGGATCGAATCTGGCACCGCCGCCTGAGCAGTTCTCAAGCAGCAGATCGGGAAAATCATTCATAAGCCTTTGCTGCATATCATATACACCAAGCACATATCTGTGGAACAGCTCACCCTGCCTGTCACTCTCAAGTGCATAGCTTCCGATATCCGACAGTCCTCTGTTCATGTCCCATTTAACGTACTCAACATTCGCGGACTTAAGTACCGCCTTAACCCTTGAATATATCTCATCAACCACTTCTTTTCTCGACAGATCCAGTACATACTGATTTCTCATAAGGGTTGCGGTCCTTCCGGGGATCGCTATTGCCCAGTCGGGATGCTCTCTGTACAGATCGGAGTCGGGCGATATCATCTCGGGCTCCAGCCATATTCCGAATTTAAGCCCGGTTGCATTGACATCATCAACCAGTTTCTTAAGCCCGCCCTTTATCTTATCCTCATTGACAAACCAGTCTCCCAGAGCCATGTTGTCGCTGCTCCTGTTTCCGAACCAGCCATCATCCATAACGAGCATTTCGATCCCGCTCTTCGCCGCTTCCTTAGCAATTGCAACCAGCTTGTCGGAGTCAAAATCAAAATATGTTGCTTCCCAATTGTTAATAAGGATCGGACGCCCCATATCTTTGTATTTGTTGCTGCGGCAGCCCCCGCAGATAAGATGCTCTCTGTACAGATCATGGAAGGTATGGCTCATATGCTCGATACCATTTCCGGAATAAACCATAATGGCTTCCGGTGCATCGAACTCTTCACCCGGATTCAGCTTCCACGAAAAAACCTTAGGATTAATTCCCATCAGACATCGTATACTGTTGTGCTGAGATCGTTCAACACTTGCCGTGAAATTACCGGAATATACAAAATTAAATCCGTAAATCTCACCCTCTGTCTGCGTTGTGTTTCTCCCTGCCACGGCCATAAACGGATGCATCTGATGTGAGCTTTCACCTCTTACAGAGCTGACCTCATGTTTTCCAAAGCCTACTGGCACCCTGTCTATATGGCGTTCCCGTGCCCAGGACCCGTGTAGTGTGATCATATCATAATCTCTGTTATCAAGATCAAGGCACATGGATAAAGCAGTACGCAAATACAGCGGTTTGTCACTAAGGTTACATAACTTTACGGTCCTCGTGATTGCGTCAAGACCCTCAAATATGCTGTAGTAAAGTACTGTGACCATTCCGGTCAATGTATCCTTTAGTGTGATTTCCAATGTTTCACTGTCATTTTCACTGCCATACGTTGCAGGCATTCCCGTTAGTTCCGGCTTTCCTTTAAGTATCCTATGGTTTACATAATGCAAATCAGCCGCCTGATATCCACCCGGTGTCTCAAGTACGAGGCAACCACTCCTTGCATCTCCAATTCCCTCGCACGGATATTCAAACGGAGCAGCATCAAGGAAGCTTCCCCTGTCGCGGTTGTTCCTTAACGGTGTAAAAGGATTCTCATAAATACGCATGAGATATCTCACATCATCATCACGTATTGCAGCACCATAGTAAACATGAAGCAGAAACCCCTCAACTACTGCACACACATAAGATGTTCCCGGTGTATCCAGTTTGAACAGCCTCTCCTCCTCCATATACTTTATTCCCATTATTACCCTCTTTCTGCGGATCACCCGGTCAGAGAAGATATCCCCCGACCTAATATTCCTGATCAGCCAGTTTATCAAGAATTATCCTTATGCAGATTTTCTTATATTATTCATATAGTACCATAAATCCATTACTTAATCTATATATGCTTTGACTGATTTACTTAAATATATTTGTTTATTACTTTCAATTATTTCCAATTCCGATCCTGTCTGCGCTTATTTTATTCCATACACGTTTTTACCACCCATATGGCTGCTATATACGCAACTAACCGCATATCGAATAATCACTTTCATACATTTTCTTAAGGTTATCGGTAGAATTATACTTTTGACCGATAATAAATTCTTTTGACCATGTCATATAATAAGCCCATGGTATATGTGACTTTTTCAGGATATCAACATCCGGAAGATACCCCACCTCAGCCAGCGCCGCTACCTTCTTATCCGTTGTATTTCTGATAAGCTCTTCATATTCTGCGGCATAATCGGTTGGCCTGTACTCCTCCGGATAAATATCCACAGATATAACATCCACATATTCATCTCCGGGATACCCTTCCGCAAGCCTGCTGTTCCATACCCAGAGCAAGTTATCAAGATGATACTTTTCCGTAAAGTGTTCAAACATCAGCTTATACAGCTCCATTGCTGTCTTTGGTCCCCTGGCTCCCCACCAGAACCAGTCTCCGTCTGATTCATGAAACGGTCTCCATAGCACCGGTATATCATTATCGCAAAACGGCTTCAGAAGCCCCGCGATCTCATCCATATCATGGAAGAAAGCTTCCCTCTCGGGAGTTCCTTCAATAAGTACTCTGTCTGCGTTGAAATCTGTATTTGTCGCATAGAAGCTCTTATCCCTGCCTCCCCTCGGCGAATACCAGTGGTACGAAAATGTCAGTATCCCATCCGAAGTCTTCGCCCACTCAAATGCGGTATCAAGCGTTCCACGGTTATCATATATTTCCTTAAGGCATTCATATGAAGCGTCATCATAATTTATGTTCGGGGAGTATGCAAGCAGCTCAAAGCCCCGCAGCTTCGGCGTCTTCCCCGTCCTTTCTTTAATGTAGGTGATCTCCTCCATCTGATTAGTCTGTGTATGCTGGCCGGTGATCACTGCCTTACCTGCCGTTTCACACAGATAATCCAGAAGCCTTACCGCATTTTCGGTTGCATTCTTATTAACCGGTATCTGTCTCATCCTATCCTCCTTACCCTCTCATTAAATTAAGTTAATTAT
>JAEEHY010000347.1 GCA_016281085.1 Lachnospiraceae bacterium | reverse complement strand
TGTATGAGGATATGGATAATTTCGTCTGCTATGGTGTATGGCTGCCCGAACATGTGGATGATATGAGCAATTCCTTTATATACAACGGAGTTGAATATCCGGCTTATAAGGTATGTGATATAATGTACAGTGAAGGTGCTCAGGTATTGTCCGTGTTTAAGGAGGATTTCTACAGCGGTCAGCCGGCAATTACCAGAAACAGTATGGGTAAAGGGTTTACCTACTATGTGGCGACAAGTTCTTCGGCTGAGTTCTATTCAGATCTGATAAAGGATCTGTGCGATGAAGCAGGTATCAGGGATGCCTTTGATATGCCGGTAGAGGCCGTTAAGGAATGGGATGGTGTTGAGATAGCGGTAAGGTCAGATGATACGAAAAGAGTATATTATCTTATAAATCATACAGATGAGGAGAAAGAAGTAATGTTTCCGTTTGACGGGGAAGAACTTACGGAGAATGGCCGGATAGAGGCCGGACATCCGGTCTTGCTTGCCGGAACCGGAGTGAAGGTTATCTGCGTAAAACTGTAGAACACAAATGCTTGCGCGGGCACATGCTTCGGCTTACAGGAGAAGCTATCGCTGACGGTAGCTTCTTTTGGTATAATAGAAAATACGAAGTATTTTGAGCCTGTTCTGAATATTTACAAAAATGTAAGTAATAACATGGAATGAGATTAATGGATATAGCATAAATATGAACGAAAGGGGCAAGGGAATGAATACGTTTGACTACAGTATTGTCAGTGATCCGCGTGTGTTTGAGGAAGGCAGGCTTGCAGCGCACAGTGATCACGTTGTTTACGCTGATATGTATGAGCTTGAAGCAGGCAGATCATCTTACAGGATGTACCTTGACGGAATATGGAAATTCAGATACGCGAACAATCCGTCCGAAGCAGAGGACGGATTCTGGAATGATGAGTGTGATGTGAAGGGATGGGATGAGATACGGGTTCCGGCTCATATCCAGATGGAAGGATATGACAGGCCGCAGTACAGTAACATAGCCTATCCGTGGGACGGACATGAGGAGATTGTTCCGGGAGAGGTTCCTTCTGTTTTTAATCCGACAGCAGATTATGTTAACCATTTTAAACTTCCTGATAAAATGAAGGGAAAGAGGATAAGGATATCGTTTCAGGGAGTTGAGAGCGGGTTCGCACTATGGGTGAACGGAACATATATCGGATACAGTGAGGATTCGTTTACCCCTTCTGATTTCGACATTACCGATGCTGTCAGAACAGGTGAAAACAGGCTGGCTGTACGTGTTTTCAAGTGGACTGCCGGAAGCTGGTGTGAGGATCAGGACTTCTATCGTTTCAGTGGAATATTCAGAAGCGTTTTTCTGTATGCAGCACCGCCGGTGGATGTTTATGATCTCTCGGTGATACCGACGTTAGACGAAACTTTCACCAATGGGAAGGTTGACATAACATTAAGAACCGACATATCAATAACATCCGGCGAAATATCGGAAACTATCACAGCAACGGAGAACGACGCAGCATCAGAAGCCACCACGGCATCAAGATCCGAAACCGGCACAACGGCAGCAGTTGAGCTGGTATACGGGAATGATACGATATATGAAGGCTCGTTCGGATTAACTGACGGTGATAACAGGCATACCTTTGACGTGAAGGAACCTTTGCTGTGGAGTGCTGAGATGCCAAATCTCTACAGGCTGCTTATAACCCTTAAGGATAATAAGGGAAGGACGGTGGGCGTTATCGGTCAGAATGTCGGCTTCAGACGATTTGAACTCAAGGGCGGACTTATGCTCTTAAATGGTAAGCGAATTGTGTTTAAGGGTGTTAACAGGCATGAATTCAATACGCACACAGGACGCGTTCCGGACAGGGAGGCAGTGCTTAAGGATGTGCTTACGATGAAGCGCAACAATATAAATGCAATAAGGACAAGCCATTATCCGGATGATTCCTATCTGTACGAATTATGCGACATATATGGTCTGTATCTGATAGCTGAGAACAATATGGAGACACATGGTACCTGGGATGCATACTACAGAAAGTCGGCAGGCACGGATTACATACTTCCGCATGATAAGGAGGAATGGATGGGGGCGCTGCTTGACCGCGTGTATTCCTGTTATCACAGGGATAAGAATCATCCTTCGATACTTATATGGTCCTGCGGTAACGAATCCTTCGGCGGTAAAGTCATATACGAAATGAGTCAGCTGTTCAGAAAGCTTGATCCTCACCGGATCGTACATTACGAGGGTATATTCCATGACAGAAGATATCCCGATACCAACGATATCGAGAGTCAGATGTATACGAGTGTTGAAAACATAGAAGCATTTCTCAGGGACAATCCCGGGAAGCCCATGATATGCTGTGAGTACACCCATGCGATGGGTAATTCGTGCGGAGGAATGCACAAGTATACGGATCTTGCCGAAAGAGAACCAAGGTATCAGGGCGGATTTATCTGGGATTATGTTGATCAGACAATAGCCAAGAAGGACAGATACGGTAAGTGGTTCCAGGCTTACGGCGGTGATTTCGATGAGAGACCGACCGATTATGATTTCTCGGGAAACGGTATTGTGTCGGGAGCAGACAGAGAACCTTCACCCAAGATGCAGGAGGTGAAATTCAATTATCAGAGCATCAGGATCGAATGGGCAGGAGAAGATCCTGAATTCACAGTGAAGAACAGAAATCTGTTTATAAATACGGATGCATATGATTCATATGTGATCCTTCTTGCAAATGGTGAAGAAATTGCAGGAACAAAGATCGAATGTAGTGTTAAGCCTCTTGACGAAGCAACTTTTACGATCCCGGATTGCCTGATGGAAAAGATGGGAAGCCTTAACAGGGCAGCCGCATCATTAAAGGAAGAGACACCGGAATATACGCTGAGAGTAAGCTTTACCCTTAAAGAGGATGAAATCTGGGCTGCGAAGGGGCATGAAGTTGCTTTCGGGGAAAAGACACTCAGGAAGGCATTCAAAAAGTACGAATGCAGCATAAAACCCGAGCTTGTTATGGGAAAGCATAATATCGGTGTTAAGGGAAATAACTTTTCCGTA
>JAEEHY010000026.1 GCA_016281085.1 Lachnospiraceae bacterium | reverse complement strand
TGCTGCACGCTCCTGCTTCTGAAGCTCAAGTACCTGATTCCATAAATCCTTTGTGTTCTGTGTAGGTCCTGCAAGGAACTCAGCATCACCGTCATAAGGTGTGTAGTTCTTCTGGATGAAGTCACGAACGTTAACTTCGTTTTCCCATTTGCCACCTACGAAACCATTCCATTCTGATCTCATTATATGCCTCCTTTTAGTATTGGATAATGTAAGTTGAATCCGCTTATACTCAATTGTTATGAGCATATCGGATGTTACACGATTAGTGTAAACTACATTATAGGTTAATCGTGTATACACGTCAAGATTTTATAGTGTACTTTTTCAGATACAAACTGCCTGAATTCAGTGCGTTTTGTATATCTTGCACAAAACAAGATGGTGTTTTATTGGTCATACAGCTTGCTGTGAATTGCTAAACCGATAATGTGATAAAGATAATTGCGGTTTGGCCGGGCGGGAATAAACAATTCGTGCTCATTGTTATCTGTAAAAGCGGAAAATCATATGTTGAATTTTACTATATATAATGGTATCATTCTAAGAGTCGCTAAGTAAAAGACATGTAATTCGGTTATCCGGGTTTTGATCATGTTCTGAATAGTAACTTTTGGATAGTTTAAAGGAGGAGATATCATGGCAGATATAACAAAGGATATGACAATAGGTGAGGCACTCATGCAGAAGCCTGAGATAGCACCGGTGCTTATGGGTATGGGAATGCACTGTCTCGGATGCCCTGCATCACAGGGTGAGAGCCTTGAAGAGGCAGCTCTTGTTCACGGAATGGATATTGATGAGCTTATGAGCGAGATCGCAGCTATTTAGGTAATCCGGTCTTCATGCAAACAGGAGCCGTATTATTGTGAATGGCTCTGAACAGTTCACATTGCGAAGAAACAGAACCCCCCGACTGCTGTCGGGGGGTTCTGTATGTTATATTGTTATGTGTACATTAATTTCTGCAGTGCATCATCCTTTATGATGATCGCATCATGTTCCTCCAAATACGCTATCGTCGCATCGGAGAGATTTATCATTTCTCCGTATTCCGAAGCAATGTTGCATACCCTTGTGAAGTCATCCATGGTATGTGCCGATTTCGTAATAAACAACAGGTAACGGTCATTTCGGCTGTCCTTATACAGAGAACTCTTACCCGTGTAGAGACCTGATAATACATGAGCCAGCCGTATGATCTCGTCGAGATCGTTAAATGCATACGCTTTGCACAGTTCAACCGGTTCGTCACCGGAACCTGTCTGTGCAGACCCGTTGCCGTCACTCAGCTTTTCGGTTTCTTCCTTCAGGCGCTTAAACAGATCCAGCACATTCTCGGCGCCCTCGGTAAATGACTGTATCATATCCTCGAAAGATGAATCCCTTTCGCCTTCATGAACCGAAGGAGCAAAATTGGAAAATCTTGTATCCAGTTCATCGGGATCCTCTACCTTGGTTATGATAAGTACTATACAGTCGGCCGAAAGCGGAATAGCCTCTATCATTAACGGGATGTCCTCGGCCTCGAAGCCGAATTCATACGAAGCCTGCTGCATCATGTCCCGAAAGAGGTTTTTAGCCTTCTCCGTTCCGTATGCCAACTCGCTGATCTTAAGCTGCCTGTCGGCAAGATCTGCTTTGGTTAATGTGCAACGAATCTGATTGTCGTTGACCTTTTCGAGCTTCATAGAATCACATCCTTTCTTATTATATATTTATGGATCACTTAAGTATGTTCCCGAATGATGATAATGAACATACATATCTCTATCTAGTATATCGGGAAAAAACAATAAGTCAATAACCACATTTTCGAAAAATTCACCAAAAATTCGCATTTTCAACAGCCCGCAAATGCATTAACCGTTGGTAATAATCACGAGAATTACGAAAATTACGAAAACACCTTGTCATATCTGCCTTCCTGCGCTAGTATGACCTCGAAGATTTCCAAAGCAGTCTGTAACGAAAGGAGGGTAGATACAAGCACATTCATTCATATATATTGTAAGCCATATTTGAGTATTTTTCCAGTGGTAACCGAATGGGAGCCACTCTTTACCCGAACGTTAACGGGTGTCTTGATTTTTTCAATGACTTTCATTATTTGAATAAAACAATTGTCCTTCCTTGTGAGGACAGCCTAAAATTCCAACCCCGACGGATTTGTGTTGATCCAGATAACGTACATTTTAATTACACGCTTGGGAAAACTTCGTTACGGTCAGAAGCCGCAGACATTTGTATCACATTTTTGTAACCGATAAACAGATGCAGTACGGGAATAACGGCGGTGACCACAAATAAGACATATGCTGATGCGTATGTATTCATGTGCAAATAATATAAAACGACTCGGCTTAGCCATTAAAGGCAGTCCCTTATGCGTAGCCGGGTCGTTTTATATTGTAATTTTGTTACTATTATGTTACACTTAGCGAGGTTTTTTGAGCTTGACTATAAAATATACAGACCACAAATCTCAGGAGGGATTGATTTGAACAGAAACGACCAGGATATGTACGGTCAGGGATATAACAACATGCCGATGCAGGGGATGCCGGGGAACTCAGATGCAGGCGCAAATATGAACGCCGGAAGAAACATGAATGCGGGAAGAAATATGAATGCAGGAAGAAATATGAATCCCGCCGGAAACAGAAATCCAAATGGAAACGGGAATCCGAACAGAAACGGAAATCCGGGCGGAAACAGAAATCCGTACCGCAATACGGGCAGCACGATGAAGAGGCGCAATGTTTCAGGCAAACAGAAAAAGAAGGAAATGATGCACTCTCTTCTTCCGCCGATCATCGCGATCGTACTTATTATAATAGTAGTAGTGGTGGCACTCAGTTCGGGCATGCTTGACTCTCTTAAGTATTCCTCGCAGAAGGCCGATCTGTATTCCTATTTCAACATAAGTGATGATGACCGGGCCGTAGTCGTGAAGGATGGTGAAATTACGGAAGATACGATACCTCTGTTTGAGGAAAGACCATACATCCTGCTAAGCGAAATAAACGATGAATTTAATGACAGATTTTATTATGATAAGGAAACTGACAGCTATCTGTATACAAGGGCAAATACAATAGACAGGGCATCTGCTTCATCAAAGACCATAACCTTTAAGGGCAATGAGACAACGGTTGATTACAGTCCCTATGTTATAAAGGGCGATGATGTGTATATGGCGCTCGATTACCTTAAGCTGTATAAGAATCTTTCCTATGAATTATACGGGGGAAATGGTGAGCCCTACAGGATATCCGTTTCAGAGGCCTGGGGAAGCAGGAAGGTTGCGGATATTGTTAAGAAACAGGCAGTCAGGCTCGAAGAGGATAAAAAGAGCGACATCCTGAAGGAACTTAACGAGGGTGATACCGTGACCCTGCTTGATAAGGGTGAGGAATGGTCCAGGGTACAGACCGGCGATCTGATCACAGGATATATCGAGAACAGATATTTGTCAGAGTCACGCGACGAGGCGGCAGTGCCTGTTACTGATGTTGTTGATGAGGCGATCCCTCAGAACGGACTGGGGAAGCCTGTAATACTGGCATGGCATAACACGGTGGGTAATTCGGGTGCTGATGCAATAGCTTCGGTCCTTGCTGGTGCTCAGGGTATAAATGTAATAGCTCCGACATGGTTCACGATAACGGACAATGAAGGGAATATCGAATCCATCGGTGATAAATCCTATGTTGATATCTGCCACAATGCGGGTGTTAAGGTCTGGGGAGTGTTTGATAATCTTCAGTTCCTTGAGGTGAAGTCATTCGAGGTCTTCAGCAGTGCATCAAGGAGGGCTCACGTAATAGACCAGCTTATAAATTACGCGGCCGAATACGGCCTGGACGGAATAAATGTAGATGTTGAGACGATTCCGACCGAATCGGGAGAGCATTTTGCACAGCTTATAAGAGAAATGTCGATAGCCTGCAGACAGCACGGTCTGACGCTTTCGGTAGACAATTACGTGCCGATGGGCTTCAACGATCATTACAACAGGCCTGAACAGGGCGTATTTGCGGACTACGTCATAATAATGGGATATGATGAACACTATAACGGCAGTGAAGAAGCAGGTTCCGTTGCATCCATAGGATATGTGAAGTCAGGTATCGAGAATACGCTGGAGCATGTTCCGGCCGATAAGGTGATAAATGCGGTCCCGCTGTACACAAGGCTGTGGATCGAAACCCCCAAAACACAGGAGAAGATAGAAGAGGAGCTGACGGCTTCGATTGATGATATGGGGAACCAGACACTTGCTGAAGAGGATGTGGTCCCTTATACGCTGGAAGTTCAGACTCTTAAGATGGCTGACGGTACAGCCACTGCCAATGCACACGGAAATGTGAAATGGGATGAGGAGACACAGCAGAACTACGCAACATGGCAGGCCGGCGGCAAGACCTACGAAATATGGCTTGAAGACAGGGAATCACTGATCGCCAAGCTTGGTGTAATGAAGGAGAACAATCTCGCGGGAGTGGCCGCATGGCAGGTTAATTATGCCGAGGACTATGTGTGGGATCTGTTTAGGAGTACTTTTTAGATAATCGCAGTTGAGCCTGTTCTGAATAGTTACCACAATTTCATATAAAATAGTAAAAATGTGCAAAATCTGTGTCAATTTTGCACATTTTTTATTCACTATTTCCGAATACTGTGGTATACTTTTATCAGTATACGTCATTATGAGTCCTCTGTATTTTGGCTCTTATGACATATATCTTCCGTAAAGTAACATATCAAACAATATGAGACAAGAGGTGATAGCGTGATTAAAAAAGAAATGATTGCCATGCTGCTTGCCGGAGGGCAGGGAAGCAGGCTGGGAATCCTGACATCCAAGGTTGCCAAGCCGGCGGTTTCGTTTGGCGGCAAATACAGGATCATTGATTTCCCGTTAAGTAACTGTATCAATTCCGGTGTTGACACCGTAGGTGTGTTGACTCAGTATCAGCCGCTGAGGCTGAATACCCATATCGGTATCGGTATCCCCTGGGATCTTGACAGGAATTCGGGTGGAGTTACCGTTCTTCCGCCATATGAACAGGTAGGAAATACCGAGTGGTATACAGGAACGGCGAACGCTATCTACCAGAACATGGCATATATGGAGATGTTTAATCCCGAATATATCCTTATCCTGTCGGGTGACCATATCTATAAGATGGATTACGAGGTTATGCTTGATTTCCACAAGGCTAACAAGTCTGAGGTTACGATCGCTGTTATGCCTGTTCCCATTGAAGAGGCTAAGCGTTTCGGTATAGTAATAACCGATGATGATAAGAAGATAACAGATTTCGAAGAAAAGCCCGAGAATCCGAGAAGTAATCTTGCATCCATGGGTATTTATATCTTTAACTGGAAGACTCTTAAGGAAGCGATGATCGCACTTGCGGACCAGCCGGCTCTTGACTTTGGCAAGCATATCATACCGTATTGCCACAAGAAGGGTATGCCCGAGTATGCATACGAATTCAACGGATACTGGAAGGATGTGGGAACTCTCAATTCGTATTGGGAGGCCAATATGGAGCTTATCGATATCATTCCCGAATTCAATCTCTATGAGGAATACTGGAAGATTTACACCAAGAGCGATACACTCCCTCCGCAGTACATAAGCAAGGAAAGCGTCATCGAGAAGAGTATCATAGGCGAAGGAAGCAACATATACGGTCAGGTATTTAATTCTGTTATCGGATGTGGTGTTACCATAGGAAAGGGAACGGTTGTCAGAGACTCGATAATCATGAATGAGGCAGAGATCGGCGATGAGTGTTCGATCGAGAAGGCAATAATCGCCGAGAATGTTACGATCGGAAACAGGGTTACATTGGGAGCCTTTGACGAGAAGCCCAATGAGACCGATCCTACAATTTATACAAACGGTATCGTTACGATCGGTGAATGGTCTAAGATCCCTGACAATATTACCATCGGAAAGAACAGCATGGTATCGGGAATTACAGAAGCTTCAGACTATGAAAACGGCAAGCTTGAGAGCGGCAGAACTTTTGTAAAGGCGGGTGATTAATATTGAGAGCGATAGGACTTATTTTAGCAGGTGGTAACAGTTTCCGTATGAAGGAGCTGTCTCAGAAAAGGGCAATCGCTGCAATGCCCGTTGCGGGAAGCTACAGAGCCATTGATTTTGCCTTGAGTAATATGAGTAATTCCCACATAGCGAAGGTGGGAGTGCTTACACAGTACAATGCACGGAGCCTTAATGAGCATCTGAGCTCATCCAAATGGTGGGATTTCGGACGTAAGCAGGGCGGACTGTTCGTGTTTACTCCTACGGTTACCGTTGAGAACAATTTCTGGTTCAGAGGTACGGCGGATGCCATTTACCAGAACCTGTCATTCTTAAAGAACAGTCATGAACCGTATGTTGTTATCGCAAGCGGTGACGGCATTTACAAGATGGATTACAATAAGGTGCTGGAGTATCATATTGATAAAAAGGCAGATATAACCGTTGTATGCAAGAGTGAGGATATCTCGGATGATTCCGAAAGATACGGTATCATGAGGCTGGATAAGGACAACCGTGTTGAGGAGTTCGAGGAGAAGCCTGTTGTTGCCAAGTCAAACATCATCTCCTGCGGTATCTATGTAATAAGAAGAAGACAGCTCATCGAACTTATAGAGAAGTGTGCCGAGGAAGACAGGTTTGATTTCGTAAGGGATGTACTCATCAGATATAAGAATATCAAACGTATATACGGATACAAGCTTGATACCTATTGGAGTAACATAGCATCGGTTGAGGATTACTACCGTACAAATATGGATTTCCTTAAGCCTGAGGTAAGGGATTACTTCTTTAAGACTTATCCTGATGTATACAGCAAGATAGATGATCTTCCGCCGGCCAAGTACAATGTAGGCACCAGCGTGAAGAACAGCCTGATCGCATCCGGCTCGATAATAAACGGAACGGTTGAGGATTCGGTGATCTTCAAGAAGGTATTCGTAGGAAACAATTGTGTGATCAAGAACTCGATAATTCTTAATGATGTTTATATTGGGGATAATACATACATTGAGAACTGTATAGTCGAGAGCCGTGACACGATAAGAGCCAATTCCTATTACAAGGGTGAAGGCGAAATAAAGATAGTACTTGAAAAGAACGAAAGATACGTCTTTTGAGGAAAAAGTGCGGCGGCACATAATTCCGATTGTTCCCGGGATTACGGAAGCGAAACGAAGTAATCCGTGAGCATCAGGGAAATGGGGTAAAAGGAAGGAGAAGGATTATGGAGATAACAGACGTAAGGATACGTAAGATTGAACAGCCCGAGGGTAAGCTTCGGGGTGTCGCATCGATAACTATCGATGATGCATTTGTAGTACATGACATTAAGGTTATCCAGGGGGACAGGGGACTGTTCATAGCAATGCCGTCCCGCAAGACATCGGAGGGTGATTACAGGGATATCGCACATCCGATAACATCACACGCAAGGGATAAGATACAGACAGCCATCCTTAATGCATATGAGGAGACGGATAAGGAAACAGCTTAATGTTTTTTGATTACTGAATTAGAAAGCCGGGAGCATCAAAGCTCCCGGTTTTTAAGGGTGATAAAATGTATATAATAGCAGGCTTGGGAAATCCCGGCAGGGAATATGCCCATACGAGACACAACGCAGGCTTTGATACTGTTGATATACTGGCTGACAAGAACAATATAAGCATTGATACCATGAAGTTTAAGGCACTTATCGGTAAGGGTATGATAGGCTCCACGAAGGTTATACTGGTAAAACCGCAGACTTATATGAACTTAAGCGGAGAGAGCATCAGAGAGGTTGTGGATTACTATAAGATAGACGCAGAATCGGAGCTTATCGTGATCTATGACGACATATATCTGGCTCCCGGAAATATAAGGATAAGGAAGAAGGGAAGTGCCGGCGGGCACAACGGCATGAAGAGTATAATAAGCCATCTGGGAACCGAGGGCTTTGCAAGAGTCCGTGTGGGTGTTGGAGAGAAGCCTAAGGGCTACGACCTTAAAGATTTCGTTCTGGGCCACTTTTCGGCGAATGAAGGCGAGCATATGCAGGAAGGCCTGATAAAGGCAGTAGGTGCAACGGAAATGCTGATAGAAGGCAAAGCCGATGAAGCAATGACAAGGTATAACCGCAAGGAAGCTGATATAAAGGAAGAAGATGCTTCGACAAATGAGGTACGGTGAATGAATACATTACTCACCCCGCTGTCCGAACTCGCAGAATACGAGGAAGCAAAAGCCAGGCTGAAAAAGAGCACCGGCCTGATCGAGCTTAACGGCTGCGTTGATTCACAGAAGCTGCATGTTGTATATGGACTGAGTACGGATTATAAATATAAGATAATAGTCACCTACAGTGAACAGCGCGCCAAGGAAATATGTGAGGATTATTCACTGTATGATAAGGATGTATGCATATACGGTGCGAGAGACCTTATATTCTATCAGGCTGATATCCACGGAAATCTTCTGACCAGACAGAGGATGTCATGCCTTAAGCCCGTCATCGAAGGTAATCCGGTAACGATAGTCACGACCTTCGATGCGCTTATGGAGCATATAGTTCCGATAGAAACCCTGGAAGATCATATGCTTGATATTGGAACCGGGGATCAGGTGGATCTTGGTATCCTTCAGAAGCAGCTTGTGACTCTGGGATATGAGAGAAACTATCAGGTTGAGGAGGGCGGACAGTTCTCCGTAAGGGGCGGTATCATAGATATCTATCCCCTGACCGAGGACAATCCGGTGCGTATAGAGCTGTGGGGAGATGAGGTTGATTCGATACGAAGCTTTGATGTACTCAGCCAGAGGTCTATCGAGAAGCTTAACAGTATTGTGATCTTTCCCGCATCGGAGATAATACTTACAGAGGATGAGAAGGCTGAGGGCCTTGACCGTATCCTTAAGGATGCGAAGAAGTATGAGAAGAAGCTCAGGGATGAATTCCTTACAGAGGAAGCGCACAGGGTCAAAACACAGGCCGAGGAGCTTAATGAACAGGCCAAGTATATGGGGGTTTCTAGCCTTAACCTTGAGAGCTACGTGAACTACTTCTATGATGATGAGGTATCCTTCCTTGATTATTTTGGCAGACAGGATACTCTTGTCATCCTTGATGAACCGGCAAGGCTTCGGGAAAAGGGTGAGGTGACGGAGGCCGAGTTCCGTGAATCCATGGAGCAGAGGCTTAAGAAGGGATATATACTTCCGGGACAGACAGATATACTGTTTTCAAGAGAGAGTATTATGGCTAAGGCAGGATCATACCACTGTATTGCCCTGGCTGCCCTGCCTGTAAATAAAAACGTATATAAACCGGAAAAGCGTTATTCCATTATCGCGAAATCAATGAACTCCTACAACAACTCCTTCGAGGCACTCAAGAAGGATCTTGGCAGGTTCCGCAAAAACGGATACAGGGTCCTGCTGCTGTCAGCCTCAAGGACAAGGGCGAAGCGTCTTGCAGAGGATCTGATACAGGAGGATATAAGTGCATTCTATACAGAGGATTACGACCATGAGATAAAGCCCGGTGAAGTGATGATCTCCTACGGCCGGCTGCGTCAGGGCTTTGAGTATCCGCTCATAAAGTTCGTGGTGATATCCGAGAGCGATATCTTTACTGTCCAGAAGAAAAAGAAGAAGCATGTTAAGTATGAGGGCGGACAGAAGATACAGGATTACGCCGAATTAAGCGTCGGTGATTATGTGGTTCATGAGAGTCACGGACTGGGGATCTACAAGGGCATTGAGCAGGTGACTGTGGATCATGTTACCAAGGACTACATGAAGATAGAATACAGGGACGGTGGCAACCTGTATATACCTGCAACCAATCTTGATGCCATACAGAAGTACAGCTCGGGTAAGGGAGCTGCTCCAAAGCTTAATAAGCTTGGTGGAGGCGAATGGAATAAGACCAAATCGAGGGTTAAGACAGCCATTGATGAGATTGCGACCGATCTTGTAGAGCTGTATGCTGTAAGACAACAGAAGGAGGGATTCAGATACAGCGAAGATACCGTATGGCAGACTGAGTTCGAGGAACGGTTCCCGTTTGAGGAAACGGATGACCAGCTGGCGGCGATCGAAGCGACCAAGAAGGATATGGAATCCTCCAGGATAATGGACCGCCTGATCTGCGGTGATGTGGGATACGGAAAGACGGAGATAGCACTACGGGCCGCATTCAAGGCGGTACAGGACGGAAAACAGGTGGCATACCTTGTTCCGACGACCATACTCGCACAGCAGCATTACAACACCTTTGTACAAAGGATGAAAGACTATCCGGTAAGGATAGACATGCTCTCGAGATTTTCGACACCGGCCCAGCAGAAGAAGACGGTGAACGATCTTAAGAAGGGCATGGTCGATGTGGTCATAGGAACCCACAGGCTGTTGAGCAAGGATGTTGATTACAAAGACATCGGCCTGCTCATAATAGACGAGGAACAGCGCTTCGGTGTGCGCCATAAGGAAACGATAAAGAAGCTTAAGGAAAATGTGGACGTACTTACTCTTACGGCAACGCCCATTCCGAGAACCCTGCACATGAGCCTTATCGGAATACGCGATATGAGTGTACTGGAGGAGGCGCCTCAGGACCGTATGCCAATACAGACCTTCGTTATGGAGTACAACGAGGAACTTGTCAGGGAAGCGATAAACAGGGAGCTTGCAAGGGACGGACAGGTATTCTATGTATACAACAGGGTGGATACGATCGTTGAAATGACTTCATTTGTCCAAAAGCTTGTGCCCGAAGCCAATGTAGCCTTCGCACACGGGCAGATGAAGGAGCAGGAGCTTGAACGTATAATGGTAGATTTTATCAACGGTGAGATAGATGTGCTGGTATCAACGACCATTATTGAAACGGGACTGGATATTTCAAATGTAAATACCATGATTATCCACGATTCTGATAAGATGGGCTTATCCCAGCTCTATCAGCTCAGGGGACGTGTGGGACGTTCGAACAGGACGGCGTATGCCTTCCTTATGTACAGAAAGGACAAGCTGCTTAAGGAGGTTGCGGAGAAGAGGCTGCAGGCGATCCGAGAATTTACAGAGCTCGGATCGGGCTTCAAGATCGCCATGCGTGACCTTGAGATAAGAGGTGCGGGCAATCTGCTGGGTGAAATGCAGAGCGGACACATGGAGGCGGTCGGCTTCTTCGGAAAAGGCTTCGTAGCAGTAGAGTTCGGGGGCGGGGGCGGGTGCAGGGGCGCTCATGTCGCGGGGATGAGGGAGGTGACGCGCGGGAGGCCGATGATGCCCGTGGTCACGGAGAGTTCGGCGGAAGGGGGGTCGGAAATGGCGGGGG
>JAEEHY010000346.1 GCA_016281085.1 Lachnospiraceae bacterium | reverse complement strand
GGCTGTGAAAGCGGAGTAAGCATGGGTGAAGACAGTACTTCAGTACGTAAGAAAGAGGAGACAGCAGAAGAAGAGGCACTAAGGGTTTCTTCAGGATTCGTGCTCCATGGAGATACGATCATGAACGGAGGCATATTAATAAATGAAGCATCTCCGGATATGATGGGTGATTTCCGAGGCGTGTTGATAGAGCTTATTCGGGTATAAATATTATGTTAACCGCCGGCACGTCTGCCGGCGGTTTTTATTTTTAAAAATACAAAAGGAAGATTGAATATAACAGGAGAAGAAATAGGAACTGTGGATTCAAATATTGTAAAGCGTTTCGGGGAATATTTAAAAAAGTCGGGATATAGCGTTTCCGGTACGGTGTATCCTTTTATCAGTGAGTGTATCAAGGAAGAGAACGGTGAAACTGCGGTTATACAGCTGGTCGACCTGTCGGATACCTACGGTGCCGGTTCTGAGGGAATCAGCCGGGAGTCTGCCGGTATGGAATGGATAGATCCGGAAATGCTTAAGGAGCAGACTGAAAATGTAACGGATGTCTGCGGTGGAGATAATGTACATGTTTTGACTCTCTTTTTTGCAGATGATTACAGGACTGTGATCCCTCTCATGAGGGATGATCCGATGTGCTGGGTTATAGAACCGGATAAGCCGAGGCTTGTCATAGATGAGCTGAGGATTAAGGATTTCCACGGTATGCGTGATTCGATCGTGAATTTTCTTATCTATATGTCGGAAAGCAACAGGGAGCCGGTCATCAAGAAAGAGAAACCGTCACCGGTGGTGTATGGTCTTGTGGCAGTTAACATCGTAATCTTTATTCTTTCAGCATATGTTTTCCCTGAAACTGTCAATGCAGGGATGATGGATTATGATCTTGTAAAGGACGGTCAGTTATACAGACTTATTACGGCGATGTTTCTCCATGGAGGTGTGGATCATATCTTAGGAAATATGCTTTCTCTTTTTGTGATGGGTACTTTAGTGGAGAGGGAGGCCGGAAGCGTTAAATTCACCGTTATATACATGCTGTCAGGAATCATGGGGAATCTTACCTCGTTCTTATATGAGATGATATCGGGTGTCCGGTATACTTCCGTAGGAGCATCGGGTGCGATTTATGGTATAATGGGTGCAGTGGTCCTGCTTGCCCTTAAAAGAAGAAGCGGACTGAATGTTACGGGAAGAAGGCTGTTTATAGCAGTGGCATACTGTATATATTCCAGCTTTGCGATGCCCGGGATTGATTATGCGGCTCATATCGGAGGCCTTGTTTCGGGTTTCCTTATGAGTACTTTACTCTTGCGGTAGTGGGGAACCACAGAACCGTCCCCCGGTTCCGGAAAAGAGGTGACAGTGTTGAATACACATGATGTTTTGCTGACGATACAGTATATTACGATCAGTGTATTATTTGTTGAGATTTGGATTGTTTTTCAGGGATGGAAGAATCAGATGCATTCGTATCTTTTCCTTGCATGTATAGCATCCTTTGTAAGCAATCTCGGATATCTGTTTGAGCTTAAGTCAGGAACGGAAGAGGAATATATCATGGCTCTCAAGCTTTCATATGCAGGGAGGGTCTGGATCGTTTTCGCATTCTTCCTTTTTGCGGCGAAAATGTGCAGGATTAAGCTGCCGGGCTGGCTCGTTGCCATTCTTGCAATAGTACACTGCGGAATATACCTGTCGGTACTGATGATAGGGTTTAACGGGCTGTATTACAGTGCCTACAGCTTTATTAAAGATCCGGTATTTCCGCAATTCCGGCATGAGAACGGAATCGTCCATGATCTCTTCATGACTTTAAACGGAGTATTTGCCCTTATATCAATGCGCTGGGTGATCATGGCATATCGAAGAGAGAAGAATGAAAGTGCCAAAAGACGTATATTCCTTCTTATCCTTTCCTTCGGAGTTCAGGTATTGTCGTTCGTACTGCAGCTCACGGGTATTTTTGGAATCACAGATTATTACGACCTGACCATGCCCGGCGTACTGTTTGGAACTGTATTCATGCTGATCGGAATCTTCGGATTCGATCTTCTGGGTACCAGGGAAATCGCAAGGGACTTTGTTATAGACAGGATATCGGAAGGAATAATAGCCGTAGATCACGATGGGAGGATACAGTATTACAATGAGCCTGTCACAAAACTGTATCCCGAATTCGACGCTTTCTTCAGATCAGCATCGTTACAGAATAATCTTAAGACGGTCCGTACACCCTATGATATAATTTCTTCCATCACCGATGCCGTACATAACGGAAAGAACTTAAATATAGACGGACGGATATATACTCCCGAAGAGAACGAGCTTATATATAACGGAGAGAGTTACGGAATGCTCTATGCTCTGGTTGATGACACCGAGCATTACCTGTATATGGATGAGCTGCAGAAGCAGAAGGACATAGCCGACAGCGCGAATGAAGCCAAGAGCAGGTTTCTTGCAAGTATGTCCCATGAGATAAGGACTCCCATCAATGCGGTACTTGGAATGGATGAGATGATACTGCGTGAATCGGGTGAAAAAAATATCCGTGAATATGCAGCGAATATAATG
>JAEEHY010000345.1 GCA_016281085.1 Lachnospiraceae bacterium | reverse complement strand
TGCTGTTAAGGGAGGTTGGAATAACCGAACCCGAGCGAAGGATGCGTCAGTATCCGCATGAGTTTTCGGGTGGTATGAGGCAGCGTATCGTAATTGCGATCGCTCTTTCGTGTAATCCTGAGATACTTATATGTGATGAGCCTACTACGGCGCTGGATGTGACTATACAGGAGAGAATACTGGAACTTATCGTAAGCCTTCAGCAGAGACGTTCTTTATCTGTGATATATATTACCCATGATCTTGGTGTTGTGGCTAAGGTTGCTGATTATGTGAATGTCATGTACGCCGGTAAGATCATAGAATCCGGTACTATCTTTGATGTTTTTTACGATCCCAGGCATCCATATACATGGGGACTTCTTTCCGCTATTCCGGATAAAGGATCGGAAGGTGAACTTAGTTCAATTCCCGGAACTCCGCCTTTTTTGTCTCATGATCCCGTAGGTGATGCTTTCGCTCCGAGAAATCCATATGCCATGGAAATTGATTTCAAGGCTGAGCCGCCTATGTTTAAGATATCTGATACTCATTACGCGGCTACATGGCTGCTTGATGAACGTGCTCCGAAGGTTGAACGCCCCAAAGCAATATCAGACAGGATAGAACGAATGAAGAAGGAGGCAGGTGATTATGTCAAATTCTGAAAACAGAAAAGTACTTCTTGAGGTTAAGGATCTGACACAGACATTCGGAAGCGGGAAGTCCACGGTAACGGCTGTGCGAAAGATAAACTTTACCATAGGTGAAGGCGAGATATATGGTCTCGTTGGGGAATCCGGTTCCGGAAAATCAACCATAGGGAAGTGCATAATCGGATTGAATAAGCCTTCTGAGGGCAGTATCCGTTTTAACGGAACCGAGCTCCTTGATAAGGATCGTGATAAAGAAGTGAAGGCGGCCCGTGAAGATATACAGATGATCTTTCAGGATCCGATGTCATCACTTAATCCCAGGAAGAGAATAAGTGATATTGTCGGTGCCGGACTGGACATACGCAAAACCTGTAAATCGAAAAAGGAAAGGAATAAACTGATCGGTGATATGCTGGAAAAGGTCGGGCTTTCAAGAGAACATGCATCGCGTTTTCCGGGTCAGTTTTCCGGAGGACAGAGACAGCGCGCAGGTATAGCGAGAGCACTTATCCTAAATCCGAGGCTTATAATAGCGGATGAATGTATCGCTGCACTGGATGCATCGGTACAGGCTCAGATCGTCAATATGCTTAAGAGGATACAAAAAGAAACAGGTACATCATTTTTATTTATTTCACATGACCTTTCCATGGTGCGGTATCTGTCCGACAGGATCGGGGTACTTCATCTGGGCTTCCTGTTGGAGACGGGGACGACCGATGAGATATTTCGTAATCCCATACATCCATACACAAGAAATCTTCTGGCTTCGATACCGGAACCCAATCCGGTATTAAAGATTCATCCGCAGGAACACTATGATTATGCCACATCCGGAATTCTTTATGAGAACGGGAGCTGGCATAAGGTCATGAATGAAGAGACACATCAGGTATGGTGTACTGATGTGGAATATAAAAAGTGGGGATTGGCAAATGATCAAAAAGAAGATATTTAAGCTGACATTGTTGTTCGTTGCGTCAGTATTCATACTTACAGGCTGTGGGAACAATGCAGAGGACAGTGTAAATCTATCTGCGACAGAGGGTGCTGAGGAGTTAAATGTGGCCTTTATGGGTCTTCCGGCTACAATGGATGCTCATAAAGCATATACCAACTATGATGCACAGTATCTTGATCCCTGTACCGGACAGCTGTTCAGGATCGATCCGGTAAAAGGGGCTGTTCCGGAACTGGCGGAGGGATATCAGGTTTCCGAAGACGGAAAGACTTATACCGTCCGTTTAAGGGATAATATCCGTTACAGTAACGGAACTGAGATCACTGCGCATGATTTTGTATATGGTTTCAGGCGTGTTGTGGATCCTAAGGAAGCAAGCAATGAGATATTTGTATTTGAGGATATCTGTGAGCTTAAGAATGTTTTTAAGGTGAACAACGGCGAACTGCCGCTTAGCGAGCTTGGTGTAAAAGCAGAAGATGACAGAACATTGGTAATTGAATTGGAAAATCCCTGTCCGTATTTTCTTTATGTTTTAACGATGCCTGCAACGTCTCCCTGTAACGAGGAATTCGTACGGGAGTGCAACGGCAGATACGCAACCGGTCCGGATACTCTTCTCTCAAGCGGCCCTTTCTATGTGGACAAATTCGAGCCGCTGGGGATACAGATACATTATTCTCCCAATCCGTATTATATAAACAGTGATAATGTGAAGCTGTCCGGTATATCATTCAGACAGGTTGCAAATGTACAGCAGGCAGAGATGGCTTATCAGACCGGTCTTGTGGACGCGATAAATGTTTCGAAGGATTATCTTGTCCTGTCGGGCGATGATCCCAACCTCAGAAGCGTGACAGGCGGAGTGATCTATTATATTAACGGTAATTTTGAAAAAAGTAAGGCTTTTCAAAACAGAAATATCAGACTTGCCCTTGCCAAAGCGCTGGACAGGGATACAATAATGAAAGACTTTTTCCGCGCGGGAAATGAGTCTCTTACAAGGATAATACCCCGAAACTGTACATACGAATCCGACGGAACTGATTTTGCATATGACTCCGACCGTTATAAGGATCTGTGCGGATATGATCCCGATAAGGCAAAGGAGTATTGGGAGCAGGGTCTTAAGGAGCTCGGTGTTTCCGAGGTTGAATTAGAACTGGTAACACGGTCCGGAAGTGAGGAATTTATAGAAATCCTTAAAGACGGTTGGGAAGAAATACTTCCGGGATTTAAGCTGAATGTGCGTGTGGTGCCCCCATCACAGTTTCAGGATATAAGGGAAAAGGGTGACTTTGATATGTATTATGGAGGCTGGGGAGCCGATTATCCGGATCCCAATTCCTTTTTGGATATCCTTGGCAGTGATTCTTCGGTCAATGACGGGCATTACAGCAATCCACAATATGACAGACTGCTTCAGGAGGCCCAGCTTGAAACAGATGCGGATAAACGATTGGAGATTTTGCACAAGGCAGAAGATACTGTCATGAATGACATGCCTATGATCCCGCTCTATTCTCAGGGTGAGTCGTGGATAATTTCCGACAGGATAGAAGGTCTTGATATAATTTTTTCAGGGAAACTGTTATGTAATTTGGCAAAGAAAAAGTAAACGAGGGAGAATAAGGATGAAGAAATATATTATCCAAAAAGTATTTATTGCTGTAGTGACGCTTTTGCTGATCGTTTTGATCCTGTTTCTTCTTATGGAGCTCATGCCCGGCTCACCTTTCAATGATGAGAAGCTCTCGCCGGAGCAGAAGCAGATACTTATAGAGGCATACGGACTTGATAAGCCTGTAATGTACCGGTACGTGCTTTATATCAAAAACATGATGAAGGGTGATTTCGGAGTCAGTTACAATCTGTCGGTAAATACACCGGTCTTAGATCTCATCCGCACAAGAATGCCTGTATCGATCAGGATAGGTATTGCGGCAATGATACTTGGAAGCGTGGCAGGATTGAGCCTTGGATTCTTCGCAGCGTTCCATGCCGGAAAAGCGGCAGATGTGATCGTAATGATCCTGGCAATAATAGGTATTTCGGTACCGTCGTATGTTTTTTCCATTGTTTTCAGTTATTTCTGCGGCTTCCGGTGGAAGCTGCTGCCACTGTTGTATGATTTCAGAAGTCCGGTTGCTTCTTCTGTTATGGCAGTGATCGCATTATCGGTATATGTCATGGCTGTTATCGCCCGTTTTACAAGAGATGAAGCTGCGACGGTGCTTAAGTCTGATTATGTTCTGTTTGCCAAAAGTCAGGGTATCATGACTAAGGATCTGCTGCTTAAATATGTGATCAGAAATTCTCTTCTGGGAGTTATCACAGTGATGGCAATGCTGTTGGTTGGCCTTCTTAC